>CAZXTS010000124.1:0-8830 GCA_964643745.1 uncultured Chloracidobacterium sp. | reverse complement strand
CGGTCGTTGATTCGGTCATCGCTGAGCTGCTGCCGCATTTAAGCGAGGGCGATATTGTCATCGATGGAGGCAACTCTCATTTCCCTGACACCGAACGCCGTGAAACATTTTTGAAAGAAAAAGGCATCGCGTTTCTCGGTGTCGGCGTTTCAGGCGGCGAAGAAGGTGCCCGCCGCGGCCCGAGCATTATGGTCGGCGGCGACGCGAATGTTTACGAACACGTTCGGCCGATTTTCGAAGCCGTGTCTGCCAAAGTAAACGGCGAGCCGTGTGCGGCACATGTGGGCCGTGGTTCGGCAGGACATTTCGTAAAGATGGTCCACAACGGCATCGAGTACGCAATGATGCAGCTGATCGCCGAAACCTACGATATCTTGAGCAGAAACGGGACCGGCGGCGACCATGCTCTCTCCGAGATCTTTGCCGAATGGAACCGTGGTGAACTCAATTCATTTCTGATAGAAATTACCTCGACAGTTCTAAGAAAGACCGACATCGAAACCGGCAATTCGCTCGTTTCGATGATCCTCGATACGGCCGGCCAAAAGGGAACCGGCAAATGGACATCGCAGGCGGCAATGGACCTCGGCATTCCGATCCCGACCATCGATTCGGCAGTAACGATGCGACAGATCTCCGCACAAAAGGTGGTCCGTACAGAACTTTCTAACCAGCTTCTCCCAATTGGCAATTGTTCAATTGACAATTGTCAATTGGAAGAAAATATCCTTAGACCCGCGCTCTATGCTTCGTTTATCGCGGCTTTCACACAGGGTTTTTCGATGCTGCGGGCGGCTTCGGACGAACGCGGCCTTGGATTGGATATGGTCGAAATTTCGAAGATCTGGCGTGGCGGCTGCATCATTCGTGCCGCAATGCTCGAAGACATACGGGCCACGTTTGAAGAACAGCCGGATCTTGCCAATCTTATGCTCTCGGAGCGATTCAAGGAAAAGATCGGATCTGCTTTTGCGGCGCTTCAGAGTGTTGTTTCAGCCGCCGCCGCAGCCGGCATTCCCGCGATGGCATTCGCCGCCACGCTCAATTATTTGACAGCATTCACTACCGAACGCCTGCCTGCCAACCTCATCCAAGCTCAACGTGACTTCTTCGGTGCCCACACCTATCAACGCACCGACCGCGAAGGAACGTTTCATACAGACGATTGGTAGGCCAAACGCCGACCGCGGCGATCTATTGGGTTTAAGACCGTGGGTGCCATTCTCGTTCTGCCCTGCGACGGATTGCCGGTAGAAGTAGTAAACGGATCGCGACGATGCCGAAGCGTGCCCAACGCCAATATCGTTTGAATTTACGCCGGGCTTCCTCGTCGGTTGCGACGGCCCGGACCTCATGTGTGAAGCGTGTGATGGTTGGCTCGACCTCTTCGGCCTCAAGCGACCAAAGGATCTTTACCTGATCGGGCCTGTTATGGTCAGCGAAACCTTCGGTCGGTATCGCGGTAAATTTCACATCGCCGAACCACGGCTGACATACTGCTCCGCACACAAGCAAACGATCGGGAATTTCATCCAACGTTCCCCAGCCGAGCTTGCGGGTTTCTTCGACAATTCCCATGGAGCGGCGTTCATCTCGGGTTCCGCCTAGTACGAACTTTCGCATTCTGATTATGGTGCGGATCAACCAGATCGATTGCATGTCGAAATCGTAGGCTGTTTTCATAACGATGCTTGCCGGCGCGGCAATTCGCCGCTCGAAGCGCTCACATACGTCGGGCATAGCAATGTACTGATCAAGAGGAGATACCATACGCAGATGATATCACCTGTCAATAATCGGCTTGTGATGGTGATCACGACTAGAAGAAACTTATAAGGATCAGGCGGTCAACCACGGTTAAGACCGCCGTTATTGCAGCGATAAGGCCAAACATAAGTATCTTGCTTTCGGTTCGGAGCAGCATCAGAATAAATCCCGTAATAAACCCAGCGGCGCATCCCATCATAACAACAGACGGCCAGAAGCACTGGGGTCCGCTCAGGTGGCGAGCCGGGATCGGATTGTTTACAAGGACAATGTAAAGCAACACGAATACCGATGAGATCATTACGATCTTGCCGTTGTCGAAAGCGTTCTCCTTTTCAAGAATTTCCTCTGTTTGCATCAACCTGCTGCCGCATCGCGGGCAGGTTCCAATGTTGTCTTTTGTAGAAAATCCGCAATTAGGACATTCGGCCGGTGTGCTGGTGACGGAAATACCGAACATATTCTATGCTCCCGAGCTTTTATATCGGTCTGTCGTGATCCCCCAAGCCGATTTGGTTCTTTAGAGTTTGCTCATCAGAGCGGTGTTTGGAGGTTTCTGTTTTCAACGATCTCCAAGAATGGTTCCGGCTCAACAATCTTTAAATCGCGGAATCTCTGACGAAATTCTTTGCAGTCGTCTGAGAAACCGGTCATCAGATCGAGCAGATCGTTATCACGGGATACGATATAATCTGAGCCTGTACAGATCGCAAGGTTGATAATGATCTCGTCTTTTGGATCGCGTCGGAATGTGAAACTCTTCGGAACTTGGCTCACCAGATCTGAATTATCCAGTATATCCTCGATAAACGCTTCTAAATGATATGCGTTTGCATCAGGCAGGCGAGAAATGATGTTTGGCCTCAATAAGACTTCGGTTATCTCTGCAAGTGTGTCCGAAGAAACGTAAAGATTCGCTTTGCCGTCACGAACTATTTCCAAACACCTTGCGGCATTACAAACTGGGTTTAGTAGGGACTGAATGAATATGTTGCAATCGAAAACGACTGAAAATATTTCAGCCGACATTTCTTTCTTCCCAAATTGCCTGACGTTCGCTTTCGATCAACAGGTCAAGATCGCCCTCAGTCATTCCGGTGTCGGTAAAATTCTTTCTGATCGGAGCCAGAATATCGTTTAAGGTCTTTCGCTGATTGATGTCTTTCTCAATAAGCTGCTCAACATACTCGACGGCTCCTTTGCCCAGAACTTTGGCTCTTTCCTCCAAGATAAGCCCGATATTTCGAGGAACTTGAACTGTAAACGTGATCGTTTCCATAGTCAGAATTCTATCATAGAAGATCATAAATAAGACGATGCTTTTTGATGTATATCGGTGAAGCTTAAGTCAGATGATCTTCCAGGCGGACTCCGTCTTTAGCAGTTTGCTCATCAGTGCGGCGTGGACGGCGTGGCCGCTTTTTTCGGCGGTTATTTTTCCCTGGAGCGGCATTCCCAACAAAGCGACGTCGCCGATGATATCTAGAATTTTGTGGCGGACAAATTCGTCGTCGAAGCGGAGCGGTGTTTCGTTGAGCATTCCGTCCTTTGTCAGCACGATAGCATTATCCAGCGAACCGCCAAGAGCCAGATTCGTCTTTCGCAGCATCTCGATCTCGTGTTCAAAACCGAACGTCCGTGCGGATGCGATCTTTTTGCCGAACGAGCCGTTTTCCATCACAAAATGAAACGCTTGCCGCTCGATAAAAGGATGCGGAAAGTCGATCACACATTCGATCTCAAACTTGTCCGAAGGCTCGACCGACATCTTACGGCCATTGTCTTCGTAATCGACGCGTTCGAGCACTTTCAGCGTCCGTCGAGGTGCGTCAAGTTCCTGAACGCGGGCCTCTGCCAATAGATCGATCCAGTTCTCGCTCGAACCGTCGAGGATCGGAATTTCGATATTGTCGAGTTCGATAAAACAATTATCGATACCGGACCCGCGAAGCGCCGAAAGAAGATGTTCGCAGGTCGAAAGCACTACGCCGCGCCGCATCAGGGTCGTCGCATACGAACAATGCGAAACATATTCGACAGAAGCGGGTATCTCAAAATTATCGAGATCTGTCCTGACAAAGATGTAACCCGTGTTTTCCGGAGCAGGCTTCAGCCGCAAATTAACCTCAACACCGGTGTGCAGCCCGACGCCTTTTACACTTTTGCTCTTTGCGATGGTCGTTTGATTCATAGCGAACGCGTTAAACTGTTTCAATCCGCGTGCCGAGGAAATATGATAAAAATTCCACCAATTCTGGCCCCAACGTAATAAGACTGTTGCGTGAGCGCCACAAGTCCGGTCAATCGTGCGACACCCAGCGAGATCAAAGGTCCACTAGTACTTTCGAAATTTACTATTAGCCGAAATGCAAATAGAATTGAAAATGTGTGAACACGGTAGTTTCCGCAAAGGCTCTTGAGAACCATTGTCTCGAACTCGAGTTCAGTGACGGGTCAAGGCGTGTGTTTGATGCAAAACCTTATCTTGATAAGGGGATATTTACTGAGCTTCAAGACGAAGAATATTTTAGAAATTTTCGGCTTGCATTTGGAACGGTTCAGTGGGCAAATGAACAAGATTTTGCACCTGAAACGCTCTATGTCGAAAGCAAATTATTGGAATTAGAGAAATAAAAGATGGCAATTCAGACCGCGGGATTAAAGACCGCGAAAGCAACAAAGATAAAGATAGACAATCAGGCGACGATCGATCTGCCTAAAGGCGCTTTGGATCAGCTTCAGAAGGCATTGGATTATCTGCCGATCGAACACATCCGCGGGCTCGACCGTGTGAAGGTGGTCGATTTTATAAACGATCCGCGATTGAAGAATCTGGATGTTCCGATGAAAGGCGACCTGCCCGGACTTTATCACCCGAAAGTGATGAACCAGGCGCCTTGGATGGAAATTTCAATGGGCGCGCTGCTCCAGCCGACCGAAGGTTTTGCAAAACGCTGGATGGCGAAAACCTCGTTCAAGGCAAACCTTACGGGGTTGATCTTCTCGCTTATCGGACAGCATTATTATTTGACCCTGAAACATTCCGTAAAAAAGCAGAACCTCGAACCCCAGATCCGCCAGTACGCTGAAAAGAACCTGCGAGCGTGGAGCGAAGAACAAAACAAGAACAGCTTTCGCGCCAAACTGTTCAAACCGATCCGCCCATTCGTCGAACGCATGGCGCGCTGGCTAAATAAGAAGGCGGCGAAAGCGCAGAAGAAAGTCTAGGAAGTCTAGGAAGTCTGGGAAGTCTGGGAAGTCTAGGAAGTCTGGGAAGTCTGGGAAGTCTGGGAAGTCTAGGAAGTCTGGGAAGTCTGGGAGCTTTTTTGTGGGAACCTTCAAGAAATTCGAGGATATTCAGGCTTGGCAGAAGGCACGGATCGTTGTTGGCGATATATATCGGCTTTGCGGTATCGGCGATTTCGCAAAGGACTTTGATCTCAGAAGCCAGATACGCCGTTCGGCCGTGTCAATAATGGCGAACATCGCCGAAGGGCAAGGGCGACGCACCGACAAGGATTTCGCAAACTTTCTCAATTTTGCTCTCGGTTCCGTTGCGGAAACGAAATCACATCTCTATCTGGCATTGGACTTGGGTTATATCGTTCAAGACGATTTTGATAGTATTTACAACAAACTTGATGAGATCGGCAAGATGGTTTTCGGGCTCGTAACTCATCTAAGAAACTAAGAGTGCAGGACTTCCGAGACTTCCTGGACTTCTAAGACTTCCAAGACTTCCCGGACTGTCTCGACTGACAAGACTATGGCCTATTTTTTGGTGAAGCAAGAACCCGAATCTTATCCGTTCGATGAGTTTCAAAAGGATAAGAAAACCGATTGGACCGGTGTGCGGAATTATCAGGCGCGGAATTTTCTGCGTGATATGAAAAGGGGCGATGATGTGCTCTTTTATCATTCGGGCGGCGAGAAGGCGGTGGTCGGTTTTGCGACCGTTTCAAAGGCCGCGTTTCAAGATCCGACGACCGACGATAAGGCATGGATCGCGGTCGAATTGAAGGCCGGCAAGAAATTCAAGAACGCCGTGCCGCTTTCGGCGATCAAAGCTGAACCAAAACTTTCGGAGATATTGCTCGTGCGCAACGGCCGTATTTCGGTTATGTCACTAACCAAGGCAGAATTTGACCAGATAGTAAAAATGGGCAGCTAACCTGTCCGCTTTCTCAACACGCCCATTATGCATAAAGAAGCCGTCGCCTATTATCATTCATTGCTTGAAGATAAGGATCTTGCGCACGAAAGTTTCGAGCAGCTCCAAGCCGGACTTGAAGGAAATCTGTTGATCTTCGGTGGCCGACCGCTTTCGCCTTATCTGCGACCGCATTTTATTACCGAGGCTGATTGGCAGCGTGCCCGTTCGATATGCGAAACGGTCTGGAGCGCATTGCAAAAGGTCAAGGATGCCGCGGTCGCGGATGATGCGTTGCTAGATGAACTTGGCATCACAGAAATAGAAAAGGAATTGGTAAAGATCGATCCGGGTTATAAACAGGTCTCGCCGACCGCCCGGCTTGATTCTTTCTTGACCGAATCCGCGTACAGCTTTGTTGAACTCAACGGCGAAAGCCCTGCCGGCATCGCTTATGCCGATTCGGCTACCGAGATCTTCAAGGAACTGCCGGTAATGAAGAAGTTTGCCGAGCGATATCCGTTCTCGGGACTTTCCGGCCGCGATAAAATGCTCGACGTTCTGCTCGAATGCTGGGACGAATTTTGCGGCGGCAAGGCCGATCGAAAACCTGTGATCGCTATCGTCGATCTGAAAGACCTGCCGACCCAAAAAGAATTCGAGCTTTTCCGTGATTATTTCGAAGAGCAGGGCTACGACGCCGTGATCTGTGCGCCGGATGAACTCGAATTCGATAACGATAAGCTCTGGTACGGCGGTGTCGAGATCGACGTGATATACAAGCGTCTGCTAGTCAACGAATATTTACCGATAATGGAACAAGCACCGGCTTTGCTTGATGCATATCGCGCCGGAGCGGTCTGCATGGTCAACAGCTTCCGCGGCAAATTGATCCACAAGAAGGCGATATTTGCTGTGCTGACAGATGAACGGCACGCCCATTTATTCGATACTGAGGAACACGCTGCTATCACGAACCACATCCCCTGGACGCGAAAATTCCGTGCAGAGACGACTATGAATGCCGGCGAGGAGATCGATCTGGTCGATTGGACACGTGCCAATTCATCCAAACTCGTGCTCAAGCCGAACGATGATTATGGCGGCCACGGCATCTACATCGGCTGGAACTCGAGCGAAGCGGAATGGGACGCGGCGATCGAAACTGCTCTTGCCGATGGCGATTATCTTGTGCAGGAACGCGTCAGCACCGCAAAGGAAATGTTCCCGATGATATTTGACGAACACGGGAAATGGGGCATGGTCGAACAGCTTGTCGATCTTGACCCGCTGCTTTTCAATGGCGTGGTCGGTTCTGCCTTTACTCGGCTCTCTACATCGGAACTGGCGAACGTCTCAAGCGGTGGCGGAATGGTCCCGACATTTATTATCGGCAAAAATGATTGAAATATGTTGTCTAGCCTATAAGGCGAGGTGGCAGCGAAATGGCTAGCAATGATGAAAAGCGTCAATTGATCATTCTGACAGCACTTACCGAGTTTCATCTCGGCGGACATTATCTTAAAGGCGCCGATGGAGCAATTCCGGATAATCCCGGAAGCGGATTGGTTCGAACGCTGAGCATCGACGAAGATCTCACTATTCCGAATCTCGCAGTTCACGCAACGAAAAATAGCTGGGGAGTGTGTCGCGGCCGATATAAAAAGGTCAGCGGTCGAAAATTCGCGAAAGGCGACGGACCGGAAGGCGATCGCGATTTTCATCTGCCTAAATATCTGGAAGACCTCGAGAAAACGATACTTCCGTCTTGGTTTTGGCCTTCATTTCGCGGCACAGGCCTGTTCCCCAGAAATGATGGCGGCTATTTGTACCTTGGAGAAGATTGCCGCGGCAAGCGTCATTTTGATTGCGAGGGATTCATCGCGTGGGTATTGGTCAAGGCACTCGGAAAGGACAAGGGGATCTGGCGGCAAGGTGTTGGCTGGTATCAAGGCGGTGGGAAAGGAAAGTTGGATGTTTACAAATATATCGGCGGCGGAACCTACAAGCATGCTGACGGACGAACTTTGTCAAAAAATCAGATATTGAATGGCGATATTCTGATCCGTAAACCAAATTCTACTGGCGGCGAACACATTGCTTTCGCCTGTGAGAAGGGAAATGCGGTCCTCGAAGCAAGCGGTCGTGACCGTGGAGTCGTCTGTTCGACTTACCATCCTGATTGGACGGAGCTTGCCCGGATCAAAACCCTTTAAAAATCAGTTTATCTTTCCGTCAGATTCGTTTAATCTAAAGAGAGTCGCTAAATGGTCGATTAGTTCGGCCTTTCCTGGTGTTTCTTTCACCCATACATTTCGACTTTGTCGCTGTAACCTGTTTTGAATTGAACGAAAGCTATGAGAAATGCACTTCTAACCGTTGCCGTATTGTTTCTCTCACTTGGTTTTTCATTGACCGTGAATGCACAGACGGAAAAACGTCTATTTACTATCCTCGAAACGCCCGAAAGGTCTTTGACCCCTTCTTCGGTCGCATCCGTTCGCGAAAGCAGGATCTCCATTGACCGGCATATCTCCGGCGGTGAGATATTCATCCCGTTATTCGATGGAAAGATCTATAAAGCGACGGAAACGGGGAGCGAAATGCGCGGGATCGATGATCGAACATGGCGCGGAAAGATCGGCGAAGGCGATGTGATCCTTACGTTTTACAAGGGCCACGTTGCCGGTCTGATCTATTCGCCCGATGCGGTTTACGAGATCGTTCCGCGTGGAGATGATCACATTCTTATCGAACTTGATCAATCGCTTTTTCCGGAGTGCGGCGGCGGTTTGATCTCGACAGAAACAGAACAGATAAAGATCCCGGAAAATTTATCGACCAACGTTGATTCCGGTGACCGGATCGATGTCCTTGTTGTTTACACCACCGCGACCAAGAATTTCCTCGGGG
>CAZXTS010000123.1:0-8835 GCA_964643745.1 uncultured Chloracidobacterium sp. | reverse complement strand
TACAACCTGAGTTTCAAGCCTTCATGCGATGCCACGAAGCCTAGATTTTCGTAGAAGCGCAATGCATCCGGCCTCGATTTATCGGTGGTGAGTTGGATCAAGATACACCTTCTCTCTCTAGCTCGGCTAATCGCCCAATGGAACATACTGCGGCCAATTCCGGCAGAACGTGCACCTTTTGCGACTCGGACGCCCTCTATCAAAGCCCGCCACCCTCCTTGGTAGGTGAGATACGGGATAAAGGTAATCTGAAGCACCCCCATGATCTGATCATCTTTAACCGCCACGATCAGCTCATTATTCGGATCGGCTTCGATAGATTCGAAGGCAGCCAGATAGGAACGAGAAAGAGGAATAGAAGGGTCTTCGCGCGTTGAGCCAAGGTCGTCGTCGGCCAGCATCGACACGATTGCGGGAAGATCTTGGCTGGTGGCTGCGCGAAATGAAACAAAGTTTTCCATGCGTATCCTAACCTCAACTCTTTGGTTAAACGGCTAACGAGCGCGTAGCCCGGTTCTGGGTGTCACTCAATTGTTCACAGTTCTCCGATTCTCGTGTCGATCCGCGCTTCAGCCTCGAGCGTTCGATGGACAGGGCATTTGTCGGCGATCTCGAGAAGCTTTGCCTTTTGATCGTCGGAGAGTTCGGCGGTGAACTCGATCTTCCGTGTAAACGTATCGATCTTCGCTCCGCTTGATTTACAGCCCGCGCAATCCTCGGCGTGGACCTTCGAGTGTGAAACGTGGACTGCGACGTCGCCAATATTCCAGCCCTTTCGGTCCGCATACAACCGGAGCGTCATCGCGGTACACGCGGCCAAACCCGAGGTTACAAACCCATACGGCGACGGTCCGAAATCGTTCCCTCCGAAGGACTCCGGTTCATCAGCCTGCATCCGATGGCCACCGGCGATGATCGCGGTTGTAAATCTTTCATCGGCCGGAAGTAGTGCGACTACGTCTTCGCGGGTGCTTATCTCGGTCTTCGGCGCCTCGGCAGGAAGATACCGTGAAGCCCAGGAGGCAATGACCTCGCCGGCATATAGTCCGTCGGTCGGATCGGTAAGCAGATGGTCTGCCCCGGCGAGCGAAATGAAACTCTTAGGATGCCGGGCCGCTTTATAGAGTGCCGCGGCGTTGTCTATTCCGACAACAGTATCCTCCGGCGAGTGGAGAAACAGGAACGCCTTGTCCATCGCGCCGACTTCGGCGAGCAGATCCTGTTGGTCAATATCCTGAACGAACTCCTGCTTAAGCAAGAAGGGTCGGCCGCCGATGCTGACCTCTGACGCTCCCGCCGATTCGATGTCGACTATCCGATCCTTAAATAAATGCTTTACGTGTTGCGGTTCGGCCGGGGCCCCGATGGTCACAACAGCTTTCACATTTTCCAGCCTTGAGGCTGCGAGTAGTGCGGCGGCACCACCAAGTGAATGGCCAACGATCAACGACGGAGCTGAGAACTCGGCCGTAAGAAACTCTGCCGCCGCGACAAGGTCATCGACCGTCCCGGAGAATGTCGTCTCCGAGAAATCGCCGCCACTTTCACCAAGGCCGGTGAAATCAAAACTGAGAACACCAAACCCGTTGGCTGCAAGAGCTGAGCTGATCTGCCGCACGGCTCGAAAGTTTTTGTTGCACGTAAAGCAATGTGCAAACACGGCGAAATTCTCGGGCTTTCGGTCCGCCGGAAGTTGCAGCTTAGCCGAGAGAGTCTCAGCTTTGTGATTCTCGAATGTGATGCTTTGTAGCGCCATATTCCCGGGGTGCTGCTTCACTTTCCCACAGCAGCAGCGGCAATAGACCCGAGTCCCTTTTTCAGCATATTTATCTGTTCAAGGTCCGCGGGCAGCGCATGGCGTGACACGAGAAACGCAGGGTCGACATACGCGAGAGCGACGGTGCCATCTTTTTCTTCGTATACCGCCATCCGGAGCGGCAGATCGATCGCAGCCGACGGTGATGCGACCATCAAAGGCGTTCCGACTTTCGGATTCGCGAAAAGGATCAACCTTGCCGGACGCATCGCAAGCCCTCGGCCCTCGGCATTCTTCTGATGATCGATCTCATTAACGATCCTGACACCGCTGAGTTTCTCGATGGCGGCTCGGGCACGCGAATAGGTGGTGTCAAAGTCGTTCTCACTCTTCTGGATGATCAAACCCGCCTGCGGAGCAACTCCGATAAATTCAGCAGCAAGAGTCGAACCGCCGATCCCGCTGCCATGCAAGCCGCCGGACACATTCCAGATTGTTAACGCTGCAAGTGCGACAAACAGAAATTGCTTCATAAGTAAATCACTCCTTCGATGTCTGAGCCTTTACTGGCTGGGACAAGATCCCCCATACCCAACGGGACCCTGCGATAAAAACCGCGGTAACGTTCTGGATCAGACCTCATTATTGCGTCCAAAGCTGTGATCTCCTCGGGCGAGAAGTAATTGCGGCGCTTCTTTTCGGCTTGGCTCTCGGTCACATTCCGATAGAGCCATTGACGATACTCGATCAGACCGGGAGCGTAGCCGCGTGCGATAGTGACGAGGTCCATACGCCTCTCGAACCTTGCGAGGCTGTCGCCACCCATGAGTGTGATGAGTCCGAGAAGTTCAATTGCATTGCGCTCGACATAGTTCTCGGCATGGGCGAGCTCGTGGGCGATGATCGCTTCGATCCCATCGGGCGGAGCGTCGAGCTTAAAGACACACGGGTTAACGCTGAGCATTATGCGGGTGCCACGAAAGGACAGGTAGTGTGTTATCGAAAAGCGGTTCTTGAAAAAGGTCGTCGCGCTCTCGAACGCCGTGACGTCGATCTCTCGTCCGGCAAGCTTTGGAAAGCTCTTTGATACTATCCGTGCCGTTATTTCCCGGGTTTCCACCACGGTATCGACATTGTCCGAAGCCGCGACACGGCAGGCACCCGAGGTGACGGGAATGGCCGGAACCCCTTCGCCATAGGCCCCAGGAACGTACATAAGCAAAACTGCCGCATTCATCAGAAACCTCGTGAATTGGAAACTATACCTGTCCTTTAAATTCGGCACTTTGCTCAAAGCTGCTCCCGAAATTCTGACGATGAGAATGTAACCCTTAGACGCTTGGCGACCGTGCCGTCCGAGCGGATAAGAAAGATGGCCGGAAAACCGCCCGCTTTGTAGCTCTCAAGAAATTCCTGCCCCTCTTCGGATTCATACTCGATGAGGGAGAAGACATACTTTTCGTCGATCACCTGCTTTACGCCAGGGTCGGAAAAGACAGTGCTGTCCAACCGTCTACAGGTCGAGCACCAGTTGGCCGAAACATCAACCAGGACAAGCTTATCTTCAGCGGCGGCCTTCGAGAGCGCCGACCGAAAATCAATGCTCGCAAGTCCCGTTCCGGCAAATGCCTTGTCGCCGAGGTAACTCTGCACCTCGACATTGATAAAATAAGCACCGAGCATTGCCGCCACAAAAAATACCGCTGACCCGACCTTACTTTTAAAAGTACGTTTCATTTTCTGGCTTTTCCGCTAATGAGCGACCGGATTTTCCGGGGCCTTCCGTAATAAAACGAGGGGGTTGCGGAGATAGACGATCCCCGCCAATACGACCATTACCACCACGGGCACCGGTGCCATATCCATTTCGCCATGGCTCAGGTGTGTGAAAAGGGCACCGACCATTATCCCGATCAGTCCGGTAGCGGCCAGCCCAGCCAGTTTCGGGATCAGCAATCCAATCCCGCCGGCGACCTCAAGAGCTCCGATTACGAAGAGCATAAAGCCGGGCAGTCCCCATCGAGCGAAATTGGTCGTGACCTCTGCTTCGCCCATTAATTTTTGGGCACCCATCATTATAAACAAAGCTGCAAGCAATATTTGGAACACCCACGACGCTACATTAGTGTATTTTGACACTAGTTTTCCTCCTACCTATTCTCGTTTTGAATCTGGCTACTTCACATAAAAGATGTTAATACTAGCCAGATTTATTCCTGACAATAGTTTGTCCACGTTAATTATGAGGACAGTGAGCGGTATTATTCCCGCTTGATTAGGATCAATGGAAGAAATTAGTTATTTGAACTTCTGTGCCAAGCGTTATTGTCTAGTTCTCTGATATGAAGACTATCTCCGGCGTCGTTTTCCAATTGTTGATGTCGTTGGCTGTCAAGATCGGATAGCTCGAAGAAATCCCGCCGATTTCCAAGGTTCTTTTGCTGCAGATTACCCGCGAGATCGATGTTCGTCGGATCGCAAACGAGCATAGGAAACAAGGCTCATTCGTTGTGACGAGTGTGAAACGGGTCAGATCGTCACTATGTCGAATACTGATAGCCTGCCGGATAGCTAAAAGCTCTGCGTGGGCGAAAATGTCTTGGGTACGATTTTGCTCACTTGCTTCCGTAACGATCTTGCCGTCGGCGTCAACGATGAGACTCCCGACAGCCGAGTCCCCGCGCAACTTTGCTTCTTCGGCCAGCTCAAAACATCGATCCATCAATTCGCGATAATTCAGCTTCATTTTGATCTCAGTTCTTTGTTCTCTTTTTCAAGTCTCTCGATCTCCGCCCGAAATGGCATAAGCAACTCATCGATCTCGGTCATTGTATACCTTGGCGTAATATGCTGCGGACAGTTCCAATCAAATGCTTCGACGTGCAGTAGCACCGTTCGCTCGATCTTTGCGTTGTATCCGATAACGGTTAGCCTCTCTATCAGCTCCGGATCCTCGTCGGCATCGCGGATCTCGGCACTTGCATAGAGCTTTAGCCTCCGTCGATTCGGGTAGTCCATAAGGATCAAGGCCGCTTTGTTGTTCGTTTTAAAGTTCCCGACGCTTACGTACTGAAGATTTCCGCGGAAGTCTGCGTACCCGAGGGTTTTTGCGTCGAGTACCTTAAGAAAGCCGGGAGGGCCGCCTCGAAACTGGACATATGGGTAACCATTCTCACCGGTCGAGGCAAGGTAGAAACTGTCCCGGCTGCCGATGAAATCGGCCTCCGCAAACGATAGTTCGGTGCCGCGCTCAAGCCGTTCCATTCGCTCATACTGCCGACGCGAGCCATGCTTCTCCTGTTCGGTCCGGACAGCCGGTGTGAACGCGATCTCTGCGTAGTTCTTCGCCATTGGATACCTCGTTTAAGATCTGCGGGCCGAAAGAGAATTTCCCTACGGCCCGCGTCAATAAGCCCCTAGAATGTGAGGACCGTGTAACCCTCTGCGGTAAGGCGAGCAAGGCTCGGCAGTCCGCTTGTTCCGGGTACTGCGTTCTCGGTCAGGAGGTCAAGCCCGCACTCTTCCGCCCCTTCGCGTGCGCCGAATACATCGGCACACCCGCATGAAACACCCGCTACCTTGTCCTTTACGGCAAGGAAAAGCGTATGTGCCGGATGCTCGGTATCAACGAGAGCACTCGCCCATCGGGCACCGGCTCCCTGAAACTGGATCTGCACATCGGTTCCACGCTGTTTGAAGTCATACGCGGCCGCGAGTGCGTTAAAAAGACGGCCCAGGGCCTCCTCTGACCCGGCTTGCGGGTCCGACATTACTACGATTGCTGTTTTCTGCATTTTTTATTTTCTCCTTCTTATTTGATCTTTTGTTTCGCCAGAAATCGGCGGATGTGTCCGGCGATGAGGTCGCCGTCCTCTTCAAGTGCAAAGTGCCCGGTGTTCAAGAGATGGAACTCCAGGTTCTTGAGGTCGCGTTTATACGGCTCGGCACCCTCGGCGGGAAAGATGAAGTCGTTCTTTCCCCACACGATGAGCGTCGGGGGCTGATGCTCGCGAAAATATGCCTGCCATTTCGGATAAAGCGGCGGGTTCGTTCCGTAGGAAAGAAAGAGCCGAAGCTGGATCGCCTGGTTCCCTTCGCGGTCGAGCAGCGATTGGTCGAGCGTCCAGGTGTCAGGGCTTATTAGCTTTGCATCGCGTGTCCCGTGCGTCCACTGCCATTTTGTGGCGTCCACGGTCAGAAATTTCCGCAATTCATCTGCGTTCTTCTCCGACTGTTCTTTCCAGTAGGCACGAAATGGGATCCAAAAATCGCGAAGGCCTTCCTCATAGGCATTGCCGTTCTGAACGATCAACGCCTGGACACGCTTGGGATGCTTCGCCGCAAGGCGAAACCCGATCGGCGCACCGTAATCCATCACGTAAAGCGTGTATTTCGTCAGGTTCAGTTGCTCGGTGAACTTCTCGACGACATTCGCCAAGTTGTCGAAGCTATAGTCAAATTCGTTCACCTTAGGCATCGAACTATACCCAAAACCCGGATAGTCCGGTGCGACCACGTGATACTTATCCGCGAGCTGCGGAATCAGGTTGCGAAACATCTGCGACGAGGTCGGAAATCCGTGAAGCAGAAGGATGGTCGGCTTCGAGCGGTCGCCGGCTTCACGGTAAAAAACATCGAGGCCGTCTATCTTTACGACGTTGTGCGAGACCGTAGCCGCAGGCATCTCCGCCGGGCCGCCTGCGTTCACATTTACAAAGGTTAACGCGGCAAATGCCAATGCGATCACCGCGGTTCTCATAATTCTATTATTCATTTTCTTCACTCCTGTACGATCTGAAACTAACTAGCTATCTAGTACTTTGATAGTTACATACAGAATATAACTTGTCAAGAGTTGTTTTGATGGTTAGAATCTAATTGTGGAGAATGCACCCGAAGAAAGCTCGTTTTACATAATTGCCAACAACCTAGCAATTGATCTGGTCAATACCGTGACCAGTGAATTGAATGGCGAGAGCCTCGCGACGTGGGCGAAGGCCGCTGGCCTGTTTGGAGAAAAGCCGAACGGAAACTGGCGAGAGAAAAGTGTTGCCGACGCTATTCGATTTCGGGACAAGCTCCGCGAGATCGTCATCACGCTTGTCGAAACCAAGGACATTTCCGACGCGGATATTGCGTGGATTAATAAGACACTCGGCCGAAAGACGGGTCACTCCGAGCTTGTAAGAACGGCGGAAGGATTCGCCAAGCAAAGCAGGATCGAGCTCACCGAACCAAAAGACATTGCTGTCCCGGTCATCGAGTCATTCGTTGACCTTGTCGCATTCGGGAACATCGACTACATCCGCAAATGTGAGCGACCGGAATGTCTCCTCTATTTCTACGACACCACAAAGAACCACAAACGACGCTGGTGCAGCATGGCTGTCTGCGGCAACCGTGCAAAGGTTGCGAAGTTCTACGAACGGCAGCGGTCAAAAAGATAAAAGCGGCTGACCGAGAATATCGGCCGCCGTTCGGTCAGATCGCCAAAGCCTTTTTCGTTAGCCTCGCTCCTTCTTGAACATATACAGAGCATATCCCGCAGCCGTAAATGTCGCGAAGTAAATTAGCGAGAGTAATTGGCTTTTCGTCGGCAGCACGAGGTCAAGCTGCCCACCGCCGATGATGAAGTCGATGCCGCAGTGCAGGTATGGAAAGAGATGCTGTATTTCCATGAGAGCGAGATCGCACCGGCAAACCATATCGCGAAGCCCGAAAGATCAGAAATACATCCCTAGCGGGCGTCCCGCTCAACTCTCGAGCCAGTTTGGAGCTGCGAAGCGGCGGAAAATCGGTCACAATGCAGCTGATCGTTATGTTTGTCGGCGATCATTAACTGCACAAATCATTGTATTAAGCTCGCGAATTATTGCTGATGGTGTTTTTGCATCTAAATCCTTAAAGAGAACTTCATCAACTTCGGCAAGCAATTGTCTGGCATCTGACATAAGGTATTCGCCAGTCTCCGTAAAGTGAATTTCCTTTTGCTTCCCAGCGCTGTCTTTTTGCTCAAGATATCCCAAGTGGCAGAGCTCTTTCACAGTTTTCGCGACCATTTGCCTTGTCACGCCTAAATTTCGAGCTATTTCTGATCCATAGTTCACTCCACACTCAAGAATACTGAGAAAAGAAAGAAGTGACGGCGTAAGCGACGCATAACCCTTTTCCCCTAGGCGCTGAGAAAGGTATTTTGTAATTACATCGTTTAGCCTCGATGAGCTTTGCATAAGCTGCAATGACTGAGATTCCACCAACGGAACCCCTCTTGTTGTAAACCTAGTTGACATGCGGTCTCTCAGCAATTATGCTCTATGTCAACTAAGTGTACATAGGGGAATCGATTATGTTAAATCTAAAACATGTTATGCGTGCAAACGCCATTAGCTGTATCGCATTCGGCGTTGTATTTGCTCTGCAGCCTGGCCTAGTGGCAAATTTCTTAGGCGGAACGTCACCAGCCCCTCAATCATACATCCTGATTGTAGGGATTCTGTTGATTGTGAATGGTCTCCATCTGCTTTGGGCGTCAAGGGTTCCTCTGCCAAAGAAAGAACTGATATTGTATTTTTCAATAGGCGATTTTATTTGGGTAATTGCATCAGTAGTGCTAATGGTCTCAGAAGTGTGGATCACGACCACCGGTGGCGTATTGATCGCTAGCGCTGTTGCAGTCATGGTGGGGCTTTTCGGGATCCTTCAAATGACGAGCAGAAAAGCGATGGGACACTGTTAGAAATAATTGAGCATGAAGGACCCATAACCCCCTAGGGGTCACCTGCGCGGTGAGCATCGCCGTGTATTATGCGGCGGTTGCTCAAGCGGATTGTTTCACCGAAGCTGGCACAACAGTCGCGGCCAACTAGTTGCCGACGTTTAGCCCGGATTGTGTTTAAATTAGCTGATTTAGATGACACCCTCCGGTTGGAAATGAGGAACGAGGCTAGAAGCAAATCTGTTCCGACGATTCACCAGGAAATTGGCGAAGGGCGAGCGATGGTCTCGCCCTTACCGGTTCATCTGTCATGTCGAAAAACTGAAGCGGTCGTAGCTCTCGGTTACCGTGTCGCGGCCTCTTT
>CAZXTS010000122.1:0-8929 GCA_964643745.1 uncultured Chloracidobacterium sp. | reverse complement strand
TGGGGGATGATCGCCGGAAAGGCAAGCCTTTCCGCTCATCGTAGCGGCAAGCCGCACTCGATTTTGGATTTCGGATTTGGGATCTTGGATTATTCCCGCCGATTACCATCGACGGTTCTGACTGGTTTTGGGGCAAATTGGGGTATTTTGGAACAAAGCTCGGGCCTGATCTTTAAAAATAAGCCCTTGTTGAGAAAAAATAAGCCCTTGTTTTTAAAAAATAAGTGCTTCATTTTTAAAAATAAGTGCTTGTTGAAGAAAAATAAGTGCTTGTTGAGAAAAAATAAGCTCTTGTTTTTAAAAAATAAGTGCTTGTTGAGCTCGAATAAGTGCTTATTTTTAAAAAATAAGTGCTTCATTTTTAAAAATAAGTGCTTGTTTTTAAAAATGAAGCCCAACATTTTGCCGAAGAAGGCCAACTTTCCGGTGGAGATCGGGCGTTATGCTATAATCTCAGCAAATTTCATCGGAGGTATTATTATGACATTAAAACTTGGCCAGGAAGCGCCCAATTTCACGGCGAACACCACAGAAGGCGAGCTCGATTTTCACGCGTGGCTTGGCGATAGCTGGGGCGTGCTGTTCTCGCATCCGAAAGATTTTACGCCGGTCTGCACCACCGAGCTCGGTTATATGGCCGGGTTGAAGGACGAATTTGAAAAACGCAACGTAAAGGTGATCGGGCTGAGCGTCGATCCGGTGGAAAACCATGCGAAATGGTCCGAGGACATCAAGGACGCGACCGGAAATATGCCGAATTATCCGATGATCGGCGACACGGACCTCGCGATCTCAAAGCTTTACGGAATGCTGCCCGCCGAGGTCGGCGAAAGCTGCGAAGGCCGCACCGCGATGGACAATATGACCGTAAGGAACGTGTTCGTCATCGGCCCGGACAAAAAGATCAAGCTGATAATCGTCTATCCGATGAGCACCGGACGCAATTTCGACGAAGTGCTCCGCGTGATCGATTCCCTGCAGCTCACGGCGAAATACAGCGTTGCCACGCCGGTCAACTGGAAGGACGGCGATGATTGCATAATCGTCCCCGCCGTCAGCGATGAAGACGCAAAAGAGAAATTCCCGGCCGGCTGGAATGCTGTGAAACCGTACCTCCGTATCACGCCCCAGCCAAACAAAGTAAAAGGCGAAGGCCAAAGCGCGTAATAAGGGTCAGCAGCCCGCACGTAAGCCTCTATTGACGTGCGGGCTGCTGACACGAAGTGAACAAATGCATCTTGGGAAATAAAGTAAGGTCACAATTATGCATCTACGTACACCGATGACTGACGTTGAGTTAGAACGATGGGAAATGCGTCGAAGCGTTGGCAAGTGTAAGTTCGTCGCGAGGAAAGCCGTGATACTCGCCTTTCAGTTCTTTATGCTCTGGAATATTATGCTTAGCTTGTTTACCCGCGACTTTTACCAATTAGGCGCTCGGCAGATCCTAGGCTCACTCCTCGGATCCATTGTATTCGGCATCTTTGCCGCGATCGTCGTCTGGTGGGAGAATGATTCCCGCTACCAGAACACTATTCTCGACGAAAAGATCCGAAAAGGCTTTGAACTGGATAGCTACTAGATGAAACTCCAAGCACAGATCGGTGACGATACCAGCACGGTCGAGATAACGCGCGATGGTGCCCGCGTTTTTGCGCGTGTTGACGACCGCGAATATGAGCTTGAGGCGTCGGAGCCCGAGCCTAACGTTTATCTGTTGAAGCATGAGGGCCGCGTTTATGAGGCGTTTGTCGGAAAAGGTGCCGATGGCGTTTCGAAAGTCGAAATAAATGGCGAGCAGATAGATGTTCGGCTGATCGACCCGAAAAAGCTTCGCGGTGCCGGTGCTGCGGCCGTCGCGGCTGACGGCGTTGCTGAAATTAAAACGGCGATGCCCGGAAAGGTCGTCCGCGTTATCGTCTCGGCGGGCGATGAAGTGAAAAAAGGCGACGGCATTTTGGTCGTTGAGGCAATGAAGATGCAGAACGAGCTAAAGTCTCCCAAAGACGGCACCGTCAAATCCATCAACGCCCCCGAAGGCAAGACCGTCGCCGCCGGCGATGTCCTCGCGGTAATAGAATAGAGTGCTCGACTGCGGCTCTGCTGCTACGATGAGCGGAAGCTTTTTTCGGATATATTGTTTATTGTCTCTTTGTGCGGCTCCGCCGCTATGATGAGCGGAAGGGCTTGCCCTTCCGGCCCGCTTCCTTTAAATTCTTCGGAGGCTATGCCTCCGCCGACTTATGCAAAGAATTTCCCCAAATTCTCCTTTTTATTTCTTAACTTCGGTAACTCATCACCGCTTACCCGTTTTCCGAACCGAAAAGTTCAAACAATTGCTCGCTAAAACATTCGACGAAGCCAGAACCTCGGCCGGCATCTTGATATTTGCCTACGTGATAATGCCGGACCATTTCCACATCATTACAGACGGCTCGCGCAAAATAGCGGAAACGCTCCGCTATCTAAACGGCATCTCTGCCCGCCGGATAATTGATCATTTGAAAGAAAGCGGCCCGGAATCATCGCTGAGAAAGCTGCAATTGGCGGAAAAGGCCGGAGCTTATAAATATTCGCTATGGGAACATCATTCGGATAAGTTTTTGATCACCAGCGAATCAATGATGATGCAGAAGGTTGGGTATATTCATAAAAATCCTGTGGCCGATGGCTCGGCGGAAGCGGCTGAGGAGTATAGATTTTCGAGCGCTAGATATTGGATGGGCAAGCCTTTGTTGGAAGATGAGCCGTTGGAGATGGATGTTAAGAAGATCGAATGGAATAAGAGGTGATCGGAGGCATAGCCTCCGGGGTTTTGGGGGATGCTCGCCGGAAAGGCAAGCCCTTCCGCTCATCATAGCGGCAAGCCGCCGAAGAAACTTGGAAACTTGGTCGGAAAGGCAAGCCCTTCCGCTCATCGTAGCGGCAAGCCGCAGAAGAATAACGGAGACATAGTCGGCTATGGGTGTGTTGCCATGGCTATTGTCCGCAAGGGAGCCGACAGGCCCAACATCATTTCGGCAAATCCATCAAACGTTAAAGATTGCGGCCCATCCGATAAAGCCTTGTCCGGATCGGGGTGAACTTCTACGACAACGCCGTCTGCACCGGCTGCTATCGCCGCTCGCGCACAAGCAGCGATCAGCCTTCGCTTCCCTGTCGCATGCGACGGATCAACTATTACCGGCAAATGCGTCAGTTCTTTGGCAAGCACGACCGCAGCGATGTCCAGAGTGTTTCGCAAGGACGTGTCGAACGTTCGAATGCCGCGCTCGCACAATACGACGTTCTCATTCCCGCCGCTTAAGAGATACTCCGCAGCCGAAAGCCATTCGTTAACGGTCGCCGCAAGGCCGCGTTTCAGCAGCACGGGCTTGTCGATCTTCGCCAGCTTTTTGAGCAACGCAAAGTTCTGCATGTTGCGGGCACCTACCTGCACCATATCGGCAAGATCGCTGACAATGCCGATGTCGTCTTCGCTCATCACCTCGGTCACGATCGGCAGCCCGGAAACATCACCCGCCTTGCGGAGTAATCTCAATCCTTCCGCACCTAAGCCCTGGAAATCGTGCGGCGATGTACGCGGCTTGAACGAGCCGCCGCGGAGAATTACGGCACCAAGTTCCTTTACCGCATTCGCCGTCGCGATCACTTGCTCTTCAGATTCAACCGAACACGGACCGGCGATCACTATTGCCTGATCGCCGCCTATAGGAACGTTGCTCACCCAAACGGTTTTGGTAATGTGCCGCGGCGTCTCGACCGAGCTGATCGCGTTCAGAGGTTTGATGTTGTTCTTTTTTGGTATCCAGGTGTCGTGCATAAAATTACTCCTGCGTTCCGATCAGATAAAATGTCGTCCAATTGTCCGCGTCGTCGGCAATGTGCTCGGCCAGGATCTTTGCGCCATAGATCTCGGCTGCACGACGGCTGCCGATGGCAGTATTTCGCCGATCTTTGCCCTTAACAACACGACGGACACCGGCCGCCGTATCGGCACAGATTATTTGTGACCAATCAAGGTGAGAATCGAGAAACTTGCGGCACTGTTTGAGCGCCTCGACGTGTGAACAGACCGTATCAAGCTCGCGAATGTCAGCATCCGGCGTTCCCAAGAGCACATGGTCGACACGTAGAGGAAGCTGATCGAGAACCTTGAACGAACCCGAACGGATCTCATCCGCAGGCTGCTTGATCTCGCCGACGATCTTGTTAGAAACAGGCACGACCGCCAGATCTGCTTTGCCGACGCGAAGAGCTTCGAACGTCGCCCGGAAATCTTCACATTCGATCAGCTCGGCATTGCGTCCAGCCAATTGGTCTTTGGCTTCTTCGCTGTATGAACCTTTTATACCCTGGATAGCAACCCTGCTCATGCGTTCACCTCTTGGGCAATGTCGATCTCAGTTTCCAACATTTGAAGCCGCTTTGATTCATCGAGGATCGCGCGGAAGATGCGCTCGACCCCTTCGTCGTCAATGTCGCCCGGATTGTCACGACGGACGGTTCGAAGAACTTGCTCTTCACGCGATATGTCCGCGATGGGAAGGCCCGCGGCTATTTTTACGCGGCCGATCTCTTTCGAAAGTTCTGCACGGCGGTTGATCAAGGCAAGCAAGTGCGTGTCGATCGCATCTATCGATTCCCTGTAGTTCTCTAGGCTCATAATTTTTCCTTTGCAGACGCAAAAACCGCGACCATTTTAAGTGTCGCGGCTTTTATAAATTCGATTTTTTCTATGTTTAGATCACAGACCGAACTTTAGCCGCTTCACCGGATAGGTAAAGTAGAAAAAGTTAAAGCTACGGAAACGGATCTGCTGCATCATTTGTTTGGCGACAAATTCGCCACCGATAGAAAAGCATTCTTGGGCGGCCATTGTCAACCCTTATTTCTTACTCGGCAGTTTTATGGGTGATTTTTTCTATTCGAACGGCAAATGTTACCATCTCTTTTTTGCGGAACTTTGGCGTTTCGCACGACTCACATCTCTTGCGATGGGAAAGCTGGAAAAAAAGAAAAAGCAGGCACTTTTGCGTCCCGCGGCGGATGAACTCGGTGTGCTCAACGCGACCGAACGTGCTGGTTTTCGATTGATGCGCACGATGAATTCGGGTGCGTGGAAATCTTTTTGGACGACGTGCCAACGCCATATCGGTTCGCTCTGGATCTTCCTCGCGACGTATAACCTGATGAGCGTTTTCGGCATCGAAAATGTCGAACGGACCGACGCCGAACGGCCGCTCATTCTGGTCGCGAACCACCGATCTTTCTTTGATATGTACACTGTCTCAAGCGTTCTATTTCGCCGGACGAAAAGGCCGATCCGTTTGTTCTTTCCTGTTCGCGCCAAGTTCTTTTATACGAATCCAATCGGCTGGTTCGTGAACTTCTTGATGGGCTGGTGGTCAATGTATCCGCCATTCTTTCGTGAAGAGAAGATCGCGGAAAAGCGTGAATTCGATAAATTCTCCGTGCGTGAGTTAATAAACATCTGCACCGAGGGTCACGGGCATATCATCGGTTTCCATCCGGAAGGAAAGCGCAATCTGAACGATGATCCGCACTCATTTTTGCCCGCACAGCCCGGGATCGGCAAGGTGCTTTATTCAGCACGACCGAAGGTGATTCCGGTCTTTATCGCTGGATTGGGAAATGATCTTCCAAAACAGATATTGGGAAACTGGACCGGCGGCGAAAAGATCCGCATTCACTTCGGCGAACCGATCGATCTTTCCGAGTTTTACGAGAAAAGCGATCGCCTTCGTACCCATAAAGAAATAGCCGATCACTTGATGGAAAAGATAGGTGAGCTTGCGACAAATGATAAGATCATGATCGCCGGCGAGCCTGATAACTATTCGTAGCTCAACGCCTCGACCGCATCCAACCGAGCCGCCCGCAACGCAGGATATAACCCACCGACCGCACCGCCAAGCAATCCAACAACGAACACGATACCGAGGACTAGAGGACTGATCTCGACCTCGAGCGTTGTGATCATATTCAAACCGTACCTTGCGATGAACGTAAGAACGACGCCGACGATTATCCCTAATAGGCTAAGCAGCAACGCCTCTTGTGTGATCGTCCACGCGATACCCGCATTGCTCATCCCGAGCGATTTCATTATCCCGATCTGCCGCGTGCGTTCGGTCACGGTCGTGTACATCGTCAGAAGTATAACCAACGCGCTAACAACCGCCGCGATCCCGATAAAAACATTGAGAAACACGTTTAGAGCAGGAAATCCTGCCATATACAATTCTTCGAGTTCATCGGTCCTAACGATCTGATTGTCGGGAAAGCGTTCCTCAAGAACCGGTCCGATCGCGTCGATCGAAACACCTTCACCAAGAGCGACCAACACTGACGATATCTTGCCCTCGCTGCCGAGCTGTTTCTGCATCGTATCGAGCGGCATCTTGATACGTGCTCCGCCCGCCGGTTCATAAGTTCCGACGATCGTAAACGGCCTGTCGTAAATTGTTGTTGTGTCGCCGATCTTGAATTTCTTCTGCCGTTGAAAGGCGCTGTCGATCACTATCTCGTCAGTCCCGTTAGCAAAAGCCCGGCCTTCGACGATCTGCAGTCCTGAGATCTTTGAATATTCTTCCAAATTCACACCGTCGATGAGGCGCTTCCCAGTGTTGTTGTCCGTCGCATCCACGGAATTCTGTCCGATCCCGACGGCAAACTTTACGCCTTCAACCCTTGAAACTTCGGCTGCCAGAGAATCGGAAAGACGAAAAGCCTCGCTGCCGCTCATACCTATCGAACCTTTCGCACGCATAAAGATCTCGGCACCGACATTTGCCTCTCGCGTAGCCTGTTCGCGGATCGAACCATTCGCCAGGCCCACCGTAAACACGATCAGCAAAACGCCGACCGCGATCCCGAGCACGCTCACGATAGTGCGCGCGGGCCGGTGGAGCATATTTGAGAATACGAGGTTGTCCATTGGTTCTATCTTGGGGCCGTCAAGGCTGTCGCGGAGTTCGACGAAGAATTGGAGTTGAGAGATGCGGACTGTGTTTCCAATAACATTTCTTCGGGCGTTTTCCAGCCGGCCTGCCGCAATAATTCGATAGCAAAGCGAACGGGAACCGCCATATTTACCGCTGTGTTTTCAGTAAACACCCCAAAATTCACACCGATAACTTTACCTGTTTGGCCAAACAATGGTGCTCCGGAACCACCTTCGGCCGTTTTGGCATCGTGTACTATTCGCTTTGTGTCGAGATCGGTTATCGCGCCCTGCGTCGTCAGCGGCACGATCTTTTTCGATTGTGCTAGAAACTCGATCAGGTCCTGCCGTGAACCGCCGAACCGCGTATTAATGCTCTTAGCCTCATTTTCATCGACCATTGCCAGCAGGCGGTCCGGTCCGTTCGGGTAGCCCATTGTTACTACCAACCTTCCGATCGTCGTCGCGTCAGAATCAGCATCAAGCGGGATCGAGGGTAGATCTGCAGGTAACCTTGCGACATCGACCGATGCCACCGCGACATCTTCACGGCTGCTGGTCTGTCGTGTGGTCAACTTGAACGGCTCGGCAATGTTCGGAAAATAAAGAACGAGGGATTTTACTCTGGCTCGCCCATTATTATCGCGGATCATTGTCTTGACATGATCGTCTTCGGTCCATGGTTGAAGCACATGCCGATTCGTAACGATAAATCCGCCGCCGACATGAAAGCCGGTACCTATGAAATCATATTCGACGGGGCTTCCGGCACCTTCTGTTGTAAGTCCGGAATTCGCGCTTGGCGGCGGCCGGTCGTCTTCAGAGATGGTTGGTTCGACCGGCATCGCTTGCGCGGCGTTCGGATCGGGATAACGAAGCACGCGGCCCGTTTGCCGGTCAACAAGCTGATAAACGCCAACGATCAGACAAACCGCTCTTCCGTAATCTACGCGAATATTTTGGGCTAACGAACGTTCGCGGATAAGCTGTTCGTTGGTTTCCTGAAGATTGCCGAGCTTGTCGCTAGCCGATCCAAGTTGATCGCCAAGCCGGTTAATTATCTCCCTCTGCCGTTCGGACTGTTCGCGATTTGCCCTAAGCTCAGAGTTGACCGCATAACCCAGATACAGGATCCCCGACAGGAAACCGACCACGAGAACCAGTATGATCGCCTTCGTCGTCCAACTGATCTCCCGCATCAGCTCGCGCGTGAATTCGCGGAGGAAAGCTTTTGCGTCGTCGCGTTCGGGCGATGCGGCAGCGTCAAGAGCAGCTTCGGCGATGAACGGGGCGATTTGGGTCTCGGCACGTTTTGTCGAAATTATCGAGGGTTTCTCAGCGATCGAGAAGAATCCGAAGGAGATTTCCGCATCGGGTATCTCGATCACGTCCCCATCAGCTATCGCGATAAATCGGCGTATCGGCTTTCCGTTCACCGTCAAACCGAGCGATGCGTCGAAATCAATAATGCGATACACACCATCGGTGTTCTCCAGTTTCAGCCACAGGCTCGGCACTTCGAGCTGTTTGGCATGTATCTGAAGATCGCAGGTCTCATCGCTGCCGATGGTCAGCCGTTCTTCGGAAAAATATTCAGTGCGTTTTTCCGTTCCGACCGAGATGTGAATGATTATACCGAGCGCCATTTCTTCGTAAACCAAGGTTTACCTTTGTGATTTTATCATAAAGCCGAATGCTTTCGATGCAAGATAAAGTGGAAACGTGGCAAAATAAACAAATGGCCGAAAAGAAGTTCATCACCGACCGCGATCAGCTTGAAAGACTTGCGCCCATGCTGAAAGCCCCGATAAAACGGCAGGTTTTCGTTTGCACGGGCAAATCATGTGCGGCGGTCGGCGGGAAAGAGGTGATGGCCGAATTCGCCCGCATCCTTGAAGAAAAAGGCATCCGCCAGGGCAAAGAATCTAAAGGCCGCAACCCGATGGGCGAATGCGTCCTCAC
>CAZXTS010000121.1:0-9012 GCA_964643745.1 uncultured Chloracidobacterium sp. | reverse complement strand
CGTAGTTCAGTTGGTTAGAACGCCAGCCTGTCACGTTGGAGGTCGCGGGTTCGAGCCCCGTCGGCCCCGCCATTATATGATCAAGAGGCTGTCCGGAAAGCGATCCGTGCAGCCTTTTTTATCATCGCGAAATCGCTTCTTCGGCACAGCTGCAGCCTGCGTAAGTTATCAGAACGTCGGACTCGTTCAGCGTCGACGAATCTGTACCGTCCGTGTTGATCTTCCTGACAACGCCTCCCATTAAGTCGTATTTCTGAACAGGCCAAATGAATCCGCGGGAAAGCGCATTACCGGCCGCCGCCGCGATGCCGCCCAATTAAACCTAGAGATTGACAGTAAACTCAGCTATGTGAAGGAATTGGTTGAGAAGAAATATCACGAAACACTTCGAGAATTGCACGTCTGACCCCGATCGATGCGTGACCCCGATCGATGTGACCCCGATCGATGACCCCGATCGAGGGCTTATGAGCATTTCGGAACCGCCCCGCCCGCTCGGCCCGACCCGTCGCCGACGCTTTTTGACAGAGAATAAATTCACAAATAAATAAAATTCCTTATCTTTAATGCAAAAGGAACTTAGCTCTTCCGTCTATCATTTGTAAACTAGGAAAACTTGCCTACCACAACCAGCAAAAGGAGTCGGAATTATGTCACGCACTTCGTCCTTGTCCGCAATTTTGGCAATATTATTTGTTGCTAGTGCCCTTAATATAAAAGCCCAGGACGTCTCTATTATTGAGAGCGTAGAAGCCCGCCTGTTCAACAGCCGCACCGGGGAATTTTCGCCCGACGTGCTTGGCGAAAACGCTCCGCCGCTCGGTAATGTCATTATCGGCGAATTCTCGTCTGTTTCAACATTTATCAAGGTAAAATTAAGATTCCCCTCGGGAACCTCTGACCGAGATCCGACTGTAAAACTGACCGCCAGAGAAAATAATTCCATGCCGTTTTCGGATGCCGTTCCTAAACAAGGTAATAAGGTCATCTTAGATTCATCAGCCCGCGTCGGAGCTCTGAACACCGACGGTTCGGCCTACGTAGGATTTTGGCTCGAAAACACAGGATGCAAGGCGATTGAACTTACCGTCTCGGTATCATCTTCGAATAAACAGAACGTTAAAATAGTAACGCTGCCATTCGCCTGTTACGAGTAGCAGCATCATTTGGTCCTTTGTTCGATATATCCAATTCAAGGCGAAAATTATATGCAACAGATCACAACTTCTGTGGGGCTTAACGGAACGAATCAAGTGAGCGATTCCGCACTGGTCCAGGCAATATTGGTCAAAACCCAGCGTGCGGCAGCGGCGAACCGGCCGGCCGGGCCATATCTGGCAAGCTACGACGGGTCGGTCGGCCCTATGACCCGGACTGCGATCACAAATTTTCAGGACGACCACGTTTTTAATAACAACGCCCAACCTGCAAACGCCACACGCGGACTAGTTCAGCCAAATGACGCAACCTGGGCCGAAATGCTGGCGCAGGTTCCGGCTGCATTTTCGGAAATGCGTGTACTCGCCGGAGGAAGAACGGTTTATGTGGCCGCGACCAATGAAAATTTGCAAACGAAGATAAATGCGATGAATGCTTTGACCTTTACCGCGACATTTCGTGCCCGGGTTTTTTCTTGTATGAATGAGATGTTCCGGCTGCACGGTATTGCTGTCGGCGTTTGCCCGCAAGGCGACAGGCGTGATTTTCAAAATCAATATAATCTCTTTGTTGACCCGCGCGGAGTGACCAATGCCGGGCCGGGCGAGAGTAATCATAATTTCGGCATGGCGGTCGATCTCGGTTTTGCCGGACTTCGATGGCTTCGGTCAAACGGTACTGTGGTCGAAGACGAAACGCCCTGGTTTCACCGGCTTGACCCCGGGCAGACCGTTATGGACGAGGCTCTCCGGTTTTGGGAAGCCCTTCGCACCGTCGGCACGGGTGCCGTTGTCGGAGCCTTCCGCGGCCCGGTCGCCGACCGCCCGCATTTGCAGAACTGGAACGACGCAGGTGTGAGCATGAAGGCCCGCCTTGCCGTTCACTTGACAGCCTCCGGCAATATGAACTGGGGGCGGGCAAACCACGTCTATACATGCGATTTCGGCTACGGCGGAGCATTATATCAAGTCGGAACCGCTGCCAATATCTGGAACAGCCAAGCGACCATAACAGCCGCTATGCTTACCCAGGCGAGACAAGCCGCACCGCAGCAGCCCGGCTTTATCCGCACTCCGGCAACCCAACAGGACGTGACCGACATGCGCACAGAACTAAGAAGACAATTCGAACTCGCCGACACCAACTGGGAAAACTGGACAGCGAACTAGAGCATTAAAAAACTGAGTGAGTTACGTGGTAATTACTTATGCGTCGTTGGCCTCGGAATGTGTTTTGACATTTCAAACAAGCACGTTGTGTCTCCGATAGTAAGAAAGAATAGTCCGTATCTCGAACTCAATGAATCTGCGAACTCAAGATATCCGTTTGCCTTTTTATTCTTCGCTAAAGTTCTCTTTTTCAGAGGAGTGATCTTAAAGTCAGATTGAACGATCCTCCCTATGATTCCATTTGGCAGTCGTATCGTATTCGATGAACGAGGCGTAGGCAAAAGGATCGGGGTCAGACATGCAATTCTCGAAGTTTTTCGTGATATTTCCTCGTGACCAGTTCTTTTGCATATTTGAATTTACTGTCATTCTCTAGGTTCAGTTGGGCGGAGTCGCGGCGTCGACCGGTGGTAGACGGATCGAGATTTACTATCTTAGCGGTTTCGGCAATTGTTGTGCCGCCTTTCGCGTGTCGCACTCACCGATGCGATGGATCTTCTCGTCCACGAATTCTTCGCGAACTTCGGCTGGCGAATCACACTTTTCGGGATATTTAATTCCGATGCCCGCGGCGACGTGGTCTCGAAAGCGCCGGATGGCAACCTCACGCCCCGGCCCGAACCGCCTTAAGAGCGGATCGACGTCAACAATGTGTGTCTGTGCGAGACAAAGGTAGTCGCGGTGGCTGCTGTACGGATATTCTTCCGGCAGTTTTACCATTGCTGCTCTGACCGGGTTCAGGTGTATATACCGAACAAGCTCGGCGAGATATGTATCGCTGTCACACAGTATCCCCCTGTGCCGGCCCTGAAATACATGTCCAATGTGCCTGTACCGACGATTGTACCACTGACTGTAACCTGTCAGCACACGCTGCATTATCCGTCCCACCTTTTCAGTGCGCCGCTCAATGAGCAGGTGAACGTGGTTGTTCATTAGGCAGAATGCATATAGAAAAAACTCCAGCTTTTCCTTTTGCATCGCGAGCAGCGAAAGGAATTTTAAGAAGTCTTCGGCGACGTGAAAAATGTCTTGACGGTCATTACCCCGTGCAATAACGTGATAAAGACCACCCTCGACCTCCAATCGCGCTTTGCGTGCCATCGATCGAGGAGTTTACCAAAACTTTAGAAAATGAAGAATGCGCCGGAGAATTGCATGTCTGACCCCGTTCCTCACCTATTTTATCTCTGCATCTTTTTGCGCGGGGAGTTCAATCGATGGACTTATATTGGAACCGGCATCACGCATCCAAAATTCTTGGAGACAGTGAGCAAGATCGCTTCAGGCGAGATCAGAAGGATCGAGGACGCCGGACCGGTGTTCTGTTGAAATGTTTATTCCAGGCCGATAGTGAAAAAAATCCATTTTTGGACTGAATCCGTTCGGCAAACGCGTTCGAAGATAAAACTGACACGCAAATCGAAGAAATTGCCACTTGCACAGCATTCGATTTAATTGTCGAACATTCCGATCTTCGAACATGGGGAAGGTTAAAAGCCGCCGAGATCTTTCAGACTCGGCGGCTTTTTCTTCTATTCTTTCGGAATGACTATCCCTTTCGAAGTTCGGTCAGAACTTGCTTTGCCACGGCTTTCAAGGTGTCGAATACGCCGGTACCATCCATTGCTACAGCTTCAAAGACCGGCTCATCTTTTTTACGCAACTCGTGGGTCAGTTCATCAATAGGTATAACATTTGGCAGATCTCGCTTGTTCAACTGCAAAACATAAGGAAGCTGATTTAGATCGTAACCCTGTGAGGAAAGGTTTTCCTCGAGATTATAAAGCGATTCGATGTTCGCATCCATTCTCTCTTCCTGGCTGTCTGCGACAAAAACCACTCCATCGACACCTTTCAAGATCAATTTCCTTGAGGCATCATAATAAACCTGTCCAGGGACGGTATACAGATGAAATCTTGTTTTGAACCCACGAACCGTTCCCAATTCCAGCGGCATAAAGTCGAAAAAGAGAGTCCGGTCTGTTTCTGTGGCTAGGCTGATCAATTTGCCTTTTGCCTGAGGAGCGGTCGAATCATAAATATGCTGAAGATTCGTCGTCTTCCCACAGAGCCCCGGCCCGTAGTAAACGATCTTGCAGTTGATCTCGCGTGATGCGTAATTAATAAACGTCATGTTATCGCCTGGGGAAACTCAATTTACTAGCTAAAAAGACTTTCGATGTCTTCATCGGTGATCTCAGAAAATACTGCATTTTGTACGCTATAAGATGCCGTCGCAAGCGAGGCTTCTTCCAAAGTCGCGGCAACCTCAAAGCTGGCACGCTTAGTACGTAGTTTAACAAGACCGACGGTCGAACGCTCGTCGAAAACCACGACTAGTAGGCTTCGGCCTATCACACTTATGAAAATACTTTCTTTTTCGCCTTCATGCACCACGGCCGGAAAAACATCTTCACCGATCAATTTTGCCATGCTGCTGGTAGCTGCAACATTGCCGGCGGCAAGCGAAGAAAAGCTAGTCGTGTCCATATCACCGATCTCGCCGTGAAAGGCGATCGTCTGACCGTCGCGATCAACCAGGAAAACTACGCGTGCGGCGCATTCTACGCAAAGCCTTGCAAGAATGGATTTTATCTTTTGAAACTGTTGTTCGTGAAGGATGAAAGGCGAGTGGGCCATTTTAATGAACTCAACTATAGAAATTCTATCAGTTTGTTACAAACTTGGAGCGAACGGTATGCTGAACGAGGACGTCCCGAATAGGACGTAACCATTAAATTAGCATAAAATAGTCTCTCGCTACAAGACTTTTTTCTTTTCCGGGCATTCTTAACTTTTGATGCTGATCGGTTGGTTCAATTCTTCTGTTAGGACCCGAAATATCTTGGGGGCTCGGCTGCGGCGAAATATTGCCTAAATTACGCGGCAATTAACCGCCTAGAGATCTTTGCACCAAATGCAAGAATCCACACACCTCAATTCAAACAAAATGGCATCGATCGAAATCGTCGGCATCGGTGGCGGTACGGGTCTGGCAACATTATTGCGTGGGCTAAAGACACAAGTGGAAACAAGGGTTGGGAAGCTATCAGCGATCGTTGCGGTCACCGATGATGGAGGTAGCTCAGGCCGTCTTCGTGATGAGTTCAAGATGCCGCCGCCGGGAGACATCAGAAATTGCATGGTTGCGCTTTCAGAGGATGAACATTTGCTCTCGCGACTGTTTCAGTACCGATTTACCGGGACAGGTTCGCTCGGCGGCCACAGTTTTGGCAATCTGTTCCTTGCCGCGCTCTCTGAAATAACGGGAGATTTTTCCGAGGCGATCAGATTGTCGTCCGGAATTCTTGCAAGTAAAGGGCATATCTATCCTGCGAGTGTTTCGAATGTTTCGTTAGTTGCTGAGCTCGAGGACGGTACGACGGTGAACGGGGAGACCAACATTTCGCAGGTTGGCCCGAAGATCGAACTTCTTCGACTCGTGCCTTCCGAATGCGAGCCTCATCCGAATTCAATAAAGGCGATCTATGATGCGGATATTATAACGATCGGCCCTGGTTCGCTTTTCACCAGCATTTTGCCCCCGCTGCTCGTGCCTGGTATTGCCAATGCGATCGCCGAGTCCTCGGCCCGTAAAGTTTTTATTTGCAATCTTATGACTCAACCGGGAGAGACCGATGGGTTGAATGCCAAACGTCACCTGGAGGTCTTTCGACGGCATTTGCCGCAGCTCGAGTTCGACGCGATAATCGTTAATGAAACGCCGGTCACGGCCGAACAACTTGTAAAATATTCTGCGGAAGGTGCCGAACAGATCGGTGTTCATGGGTCGATCGATGCCTCGGACTTTGGCGGTGCGGAGATAGTCCGGAGCCACCTACTCGCAGATGGAGATCTTGTTCGTCACGATCCTGTTCTATTGGCTGACGTTGTCTTGGATCAGGCGGCTCGATCGCATAAACATTTCTAATTAGATATATTTACGCCAATTGTGGCAGAATTTTACTATGCAGGATGAAACGCCGGCTAAGCAATCTTTAGACGTACTTGTGCTCGCGGCCGGGCTTGGCACACGCATGCGGTCAAATCTGGCAAAAGTTCTCCATAAACTTGATGGGAGGGCGCTGATCAATCATGTTTGCCGAACGGCGGCAGGCTTGGCCCCGAGAAAGATATACGTTGTTATCGGCCACCATGGCGAGGATGTAAGATCTGCCGTTCTTTCGGAGCAAGACGAAGCCGATGTTGAATTCGTTTGGCAGCTGGAGCAGCTTGGCACCGGAGATGCGGTTAACGCAGCGCGCGGGTTTCTGGAAAGCGAAGATTCGACTTTGCTTATTTTATCCGGCGATGTGCCGATGATAAGGCCAGAGACGCTGGGCGGACTTGTTCAGCATCACCACCACCATCGAGGCCGCGGTGCTGCCGCGACCGTCTTGACAGTAAAGCTAAAAGACCCAAGCGGTTACGGGCGAATCATTCGGGACGATTCAGGTATCTTCGCCAGAATTGTTGAACAGAAGGACGCCACCGACGAAGAGCGGGAGATCCGCGAGATAAATGCGGGTCTTTATTGTTTTCATACGAGGAAGCTTTTCGATGCTCTCTCAAAAGTACAAAATAACAATGCACAGGGTGAGTATTATCTTACCGATGTGCCTGCGTTGCTGCGTGAATCAGGTGAGGACGTTTCGATTTACCAACACGATGAGCCGCGTGAGATCGAAGGCGTCAATAACCGTGCTCAGCTTGCAGATCTGGAGCGGATCTTGAACCGACAGACCATCAACCGCATGATGTTGGACTATGGAGTGACGTTTATCGACCCCAAAAATACTTACGTCTCTTCGTCGGCAAAGATCGGCCGGGACACTACGATCTTCCCCGGCGTGACGATTGAAGGTGAGACGGAGATCGGTGACGGCTGTGTCGTCCGGCCGGGATCCCGGATAGTTGATTCAAAGATCGGACGCAATGTCGAAATTCGGGACAATTGTCTTATCGTAGATTCTGAAGTGGGAAACGATTGTACGGTCGGGCCGATGGCGCATCTTAGAGGAAACGCGATCATGCGGCCCGGTTCGAAGGTTGGCAATTTCGTTGAATTGAAAAAGACCGTGCTCGGGGAAGGGTCAAAAGCTAGCCACTTGACCTATCTCGGTGATGCGACCGTCGGGGAGAATACGAATATCGGCGCCGGCGTGATCACATGCAATTACGATGGCGTCCGAAAACACGAAACACATATCGGAAACGATGTGAAAATTGGGTCTGATACGATGCTCGTCGCTCCGGTAACCATCGGTGACGGTGCCTCGACGGGGGCAGGAAGCGTGGTGACGAAGGATGTGGAACCTGGTGAACTGGTCGTAGGTGTGCCGGCTAGAACATTAATTCGGCGCGAATCGTAGTTGGGAAGAAAGTCTATGCGAAACGCAGTTAAGGTATTAATATTTTCCTTTCTTTTGCTCAGTCAATATGCAGGTGCTCAAGATTCTCGTGGAGTTTCGTATGGACTGTTCATCGACAACAGCGGTTCAATGCGTTCTCAAGTGGAGTTGCTTAAATCACTAGCCAAAGAAATTGCAGCTCGAGTCGGCAATGACGATCTAGTGAGCATATATGAATTTACAAATGATGAGAGTTCAAAGGTTCCGAAGGTAAAAGCCCAAGCTGGATTGGAGTGCTCAAAAGATGAAAAAGCTATAGTAGGGCAGGTTAGCGGTATATATTCCGTCGGCGGACAAACAACTATTTATGATGCAATCGATTTCTCGGCAAAATCCTTGGTACGGAACTTGGGTGAAAAATGTTCAGCCGCAAAGGAGGTCATTTTGATCGTGATCGGGGACGGCGAAGATCGAGCTAGCCAGCTGAAGTTTAAAGATTTGCTGGCAGAACTAAAGGGTTCGACTATAAGAATTTTTGCGATTGGATTAATAGAGGAGCTTGATTCTAATAAGGCCTTTTTACGATCTTCGGACAAAAGCAGGTCGAAAAGGATCCTAGAAGATCTGACCAAGGCGACTAACGGAAAAGTGATCTTTCCAAATAAAAAACAAGAGATTAAAGAAATCGTTGACGAATTATTTAAGGCGATAGAGAACTAAAACTGGTCTATGTGCGGAATTGTAGGATACGTTGGAAATAAACAAGTTGTTCCGTTGATAATCGACGGCCTGAGGAAGTTAGAATATCGGGGTTACGATTCCGCCGGTATTGCTGTGGTCGATGAGGAACATCGGCTTGAATTGCGTCGAGCAGAAGGTAAGCTGCGAAATCTTGAGGAAGCGATTCGACTAGATCCGCTCGATGGAACTTATGGGATCGGCCACACACGATGGGCTACGCACGGCCGCCCGACCGAAGAAAATGCACACCCTCACCGGGACCAAACGGGCAAGATAGTCGTTGTCCACAACGGCATTATCGAAAACTATATAGAGCTAAAGGAGAGGCTTGCAGCCGAAGGCCACGACTTCACTACCGAAACCGATACCGAGGTTGTTGCACACCTTATAGGGCATTATGTTGAGAAGGACGGCCTTTCGCTTGAGCTTGCCGTTCGCAAAGCGGTAGCGGAGCTTCGCGGCATTTTTGCACTGTCGATAATTTCAGTGGACGAACCGGATACTGTTATCGCTGTCCGGGAGGGAGCCCCGATCGTCGTTGGCTTAGGCGATGGCGAGTTCTTTGTTGCGTCTGACATTCCTGCGATCCT
>CAZXTS010000120.1:0-9027 GCA_964643745.1 uncultured Chloracidobacterium sp. | reverse complement strand
ACCGCCGGCGAGGTGTCCATATGAGCGATAAAACCGATCGTCGGAACTTTAGAATTGTCCGGCAGATTGCCCGGCACCAACCCATAAACGATGCCCTCTTTGCTGATCCGAACCTTCTGAACACCGACCGCCTTTAGTTCACTCTCCAACACCCGCGCCAGCACCAACTGTTTTTCAGTGCTCGGATATTTGCCCGCTTCCTCAGCCGACTGCGTATCGATCTTCACATACCGAAGAAATCGATCCGTCGCGGATTCGGTTGGCGCTTTGGTTTGTCCAGTCGTTGAATTAGCAAGTACAAGTCCGATCAAAAGAATAAAGAGTCCTATTCGCATAAATTTATTAATTTACCTCATCACAAAAATGGTGACGCAGTGACTGAAGTGTCAACGTCATCAAGTCATCATTTTCCCCAACAAAAACGACGAGGAACTTGTCGGGAACAAAATCATCAAATGTCGTGTTGTAGCGAAGTTGAAAAACAACATCATCTATTGGATCGTCCTCATGCCATGTAGTCATTACAAACCGACTGTCGGGCGGATCGTAAGCGGGATCGGTACATATGAAGGAATAATCGATGGAGTCATCCCAAGTACTGCACTCATGCCCAAAACAGAGAGCATATCGACATCTCGATTCTACTATTTTATCGCTAAGTTGTTCCTGCTCCAGCGAACCAGTGTCCGTTCGATTAATAATAAGCAGTAGTGCGTATTCACCTTCGAAAGGCAACGCGAAATCGTCTACCGTATCAATCGTACTAAGCCAAACATCGAAGTTAGAGTTCGTTCCAACTCTTTCCATCAAACCTCACGCACGCAAACGCTCTTTTCTCAGTAACAAAATTCGACCCTTGGCAGCCGATTTCGCGGTCGATGCAGGACCAAGGGACTCACGGCTCTAACGAAAGCTTCGATTCCGAAATGATCTGAAGAAATTCATCAGGTCGAACGACCTTGAGCTTACGAAACTTTTGTCGGAATTCTTTGCTCACGTCATCGATGCCGGTCATCAAGTCAAGCAGATCGCGGTCGGTCGAGACAAGATAATCGGCTTCGCTAGAAAGGGCCAGATCGATCACAAATTCATCGTCCGGGTCGCGAAGTAGTTCGAACCATGAGTCGACGGTTTCAGTAAAATATGCAAGCCGGGTGATCTCGTCAAGAAAAAACTCTTTCTGTTCCGCATAGTCAATCCTAGCCGCCTTGCGAATGGACGGTCGATCGATCACGTCTTCCAGCTCATCAAGTGCGTCATCAGAAACACAAAGCACTATTTCCTTCCTGCGTACCAGTTCCAGGCACTTGCCGGACGCCCCATGTGGGCTGATAAAGGCACGGATCAAAATATTTGTGTCAAAAACAACCCTCGGGAGCGAATCGGTCATCTGCTTTGTTCCCGCCGTCTTCTTCGTTCCGCCCGAACTTCCTTCAACTCACGATTCAATAAGTCATTAAGCTGATCTTCAGTCATACCTGACTTTTCAAAAGCCTCCCAAACAGGCCTCATTACTTCTTCATAGCTTCGAGAATTAGCCTGTTCTTTGAGTAGGCTCTGCAAATAGACTTTGAAATCCGAACCACGGGCGGCTGCTCTCTTTTTTAATGTCTCTTCAACTTCAGGCTCAAGTTCCAATACTACTGACATGCGATCACCTCATATGAATTATAACCTAGAACTTAATGCAAACATTCTTTTCCTCGGTAAAGAACCGCAACGCTTCGAAGCCGCCTTCGCGGCCTAGGCCGCTGTCTTTTACGCCGCCGAAGGGTGTGCGGAGGTCGCGGAGCATCCAGCAGTTGACCCAGACGATGCCGGATTCCAATAAAGCTGAGATGCGGTGCGCACGCGAAAGGTTTTCGGTCCAGAGCATCGCCGCGAGCCCGTAACGGACGCTGTTTGCGTAGTCGAGCACCTCGTCTTCCGTATCGAACGGCATTATCGTCACGACCGGGCCAAATATCTCTTCCTGATTCGTCCGGCAATCGTGAGCAAGGCCCTCGATGACGGTCGGCTCGATGAACCAACCACCGGAATGCTGAATGCTGAATGCTGAATGCTGAATGCCGCCCGTAAGGATAGTTCCACCTTCTTCTTTTGCGAGGTCGATGTACGACAAGATCTTTTCGAAATGCTGTTTTGAAACAATAGCTCCGACGTCGGTTGCGGGGTCGGTTGGGTCGCCGACCTTTAGTGCCGCGACGCGTGCGACAAAATCGGTTTTGAACCTTTCATAGATCGGCCGTTCGACGAAGATCCGCGAGCCGCACAAACATATCTCGCCTTGGTTCGAGAACGACGAACGCACGGTTGTCGCGAGCATTTCTTCGTAATTGCAATCGGCGAAGATTATATTCGGGTTCTTGCCGCCGAGTTCGAGCGAGAGCTTTTTGAACATCGGGGCTGCGACTCGGGCGATCTCTTCGCCGGTCTTTGTGCCGCCGGTGAACGAAATCGCCTTGATGTCGCGATGCCCGACGATCGCCGAACCGACCTTTGGGCCGGTGCCGTGGACGATGTTCAGCACACCGGCAGGCAAACCCGCTTCCATGCAAAGCTTGGACAGCATAAATGCCGTCATCGGTGTGACTTCGCTTGGTTTTGCGACGACCGTACAGCCCGCGGCGATCGCCGGAGCGATCTTCCACGTGAACAGATAAAGCGGCAGATTCCACGGTGAAATGCAGCCCGCGACGCCGAGCGGTTGACGGAGCGTGTAATTGATCGCGTGAACGCCACCCGCTCCGAACGTTTCGTGCGATTCATTCGCCATGTGCATCGCGGCGGTCGCATAAAAGCGAAAGTTCGCTGCAGCACGCGGAATATCGACAGCGCGCGCCAGCGAAACGGGTTTACCGTTGTCTATCGATTCGGCCTGGGCCAGCGGTTCGAGATCGCGTTCGATCAATGCAACCAACCGCATCAATATCGCAAATCTTTCCTCCGGCGGTGTCGCCGCCCACGCCGGAAAAGCTGCCTTCGCCGCGTCCGCCGCAAGGTTAACATCGCGATCGTCCGAATCCGGTATCTGCGAATAAACATTGCCCGTCGCCGGTTCAAAGTTATCGAAATATTCCCCCGAAGCCGGTGCGACCATCTCGCCGCCAATGTAGTTTTGGATCTGCAACATATCACGCTCCAGAACAACTGAGAACTGATAGATGAAAACTGAAAATCAGTTATTTGACGCGATTATCAGTTCTCATTTATTAGTTCTAAGTTACTTCGGAAATATTCACCTTGCTCGACCAAACTTTTTCATTATCTCACGAACTTTTTCGACCGATATCGCCTCGACCGTACGGCCGTTGCCGATGATGGTCGTGGCTTTCATTATTGAGCTGATGATCGCCTCTTCGGTCGCCTCGATAACGGCTTGGAATAGCGGTGACATTGCATCGTTGCCCAGGACTTTCAGGTCGCGGACGGTTTGCGATGCGTCGATGCGGTTCGCGGTCGAGAACGCGATCGCGTAATCGCCGCTGCCGTTCGTCATCGACGAGCCCGTGCGGCCGAGACCGATCATTGAACGCGAAGCGAGCCGATTCAATTGGCGATGATCGAGCGGCGCGTCCGTTGCGATGACGATGATGATCGAACCGTCTGCTGATTCGTTCTCATCGGTGCCCTTACTTCGTGCGGGCTTCTGCAACGAGAGCGTGTTTTTCAAGTAGTATTGCCCGAGCTCTTCGCCTATCGGTACGCCGTCGATGGTGAGGACGCCGCCGAAGTTTGATTGGACAAGAACGCCGAGCGTGTAACCGCCGAGGCTCGCGGGAAGTTTGCGAGAAGCGGTTCCGATGCCGCCTTTCCAACCGAACGCGACTGTGCCGGTTCCGGCACCGACCGAGCCTTCTTCGACCGAGCCGCCTTTCGCATTCTTTATGGCATTTAGAACATCGTCGCGGCTGATGTGACGCCCGCGTCCGTCGTTCAGGCCGCCGTCGTTGGTCTCGGCGACGAGCGGATTGATCGAGCGGACATTTTCATTGCCCTTAAGGCCGAGCATGTAGTCGAGCAAGAAATCGGCCGTTTTCGGCACGCTGAGCGTCGAGGTCAGCAATATCGGCGTCTCGATCTCGCCGAGTTCATTGACCTGCGTCGAACCGGCCAGCTTGCCAAAACCGTTACCGACAAACACCGCTCCGGGCACCTTTTCCTGGAACAAATTCCCGCCATGAGGCAAAACGGCCGTCACACCCGTCCGCACATTGTCGCCGCGAATGATCGTCGTATGCCCGACCGTCACACCCGCAACGTCAGTGATCGAGTTGAACTCTCCTGTCGGCAGGATTCCGATCGTGATGCCCAGATCGCGTGCCCGGGGCCTAACTTGAGCCGTACTAACCACGACCAAGGAAGCCGCCACCAGAACTGCAACCAGGCCACGACAGAAACACATCCTCATATTGTTTATATCCATTTCCAGCAACGGGTGCGAAATTGTCAGAACCGCCTGCGTAAGCGGGCGGTCAGTTCCGTGCGACGGGCTCCCGTCAGTCGAAATCAGGCAACGGCCCACCCTGTCCGTTCAGTACGTAGTTTACTGCAGCTGCGACATGCTCCTCAGTCCACAAATTCCTTCGACTGCCTTTATCGACCCACGGACTGTGTTCAAATGTCCACAGATCTTTCTCCCGCAGGCGACGTGTCGAATATCCCTTAAAATCACCGAGAATTTTAGCAGACGGAGCAATGGCGCCGTTGACGGAGTGGACGTGGTTAGTCCGAACGCTAAGGGCCATCATCGGCCATTCACGAAACGTCGAGACCTCACGGATCGCATTCTCCACGACGCGCCTGCACTCTGCGTTAAGCAGAAATGGTGGCGATTTGAGGCGGCTTTGATGGATAAGTTCACGATCCGGGCTGACAATATTTCGCTCCGTTCCAAATTTATTGTGAAATCTATCGATCGACCCGCGTTCGTCGCCATGCAACCAGGTGCCGTAGGTTCGGAATGTGATCAGGTATGCGATCGGTTCGTCTGTGTCGTTCCAATTGGCCATAGTTATGGAGCGGGCCGCGTGTATGCGTAGGCGGCTAGCTAGTGAGTCGAACTGGCCGCCCGCTAACGCAGGCGGTTCTGACTGGCCGCCAATGGATCATACCTTTGCGAACGTCAGTCCCGACTGTCCCTGGTATTTGCCGCCGCGGTCGGCGTAAGAGACGCCGCAGTCTTCGTCTGATTCGAAGAACAATATCTGGCCGATTCCTTCGTTTACGTAAACGCGGAGCGGCAGATTTGCGAGATTCGCGATCTCGACAACCAGCCTTCCGGTCCAACCCGCTTCGAGCGGAGTCGTGTTCACAAGCAGCCCGGCACGAGCGTAAGTCGATTTTCCGAGGGCAATTCCGGTAACGCGACGCGGCATCTTGAACGTTTCGACCGTTACGCCGAGCCCGTAATGATGCGGCGGCAAAAGATAATATTGCGAGCCGTCGTCGGCGGTCTGCATCTCGGGTTCGATCAGCGAATACTGCTCCTCGAACCGTTTTGGATCGATCTCTTTTCCGTGCACGGACGAGAAAATGCGAAAGCCGTCGTCCGCAAGACGCATATCGTAACCGTAGCTCGAAGCACCGGCGGAAATTATCTTGCTGCCGTTCACCTCGCGGACCAGTTCCGCCAGAAACGGCGTGATCATCCCGTGCTCTTCGGCCATCTGCCGCAGCCAAATATCTGATTTTATGGACATAAGTTTGGAGTTCCAGCTTTAGCTGGCCCTCTTCTGTTTGACTTTCTAGAATTTATCCCACTTCGAACCGTAATCCAGCACGGGATAGCTTGTCCAAGCCTTCCGTGCCGCAACGATGCCAACTTCGTCAAGGTACTCCTGAGCATTGGACCATGGCCAGTCCTGCCATTTTTCAACCTATCCGTGATGTACCGCATTGTTCAGAACGTAGTTCAGCGATGCATAGAAGTGGCGTTCAGACCTCATCTTTCGTTCAAAACAATTGTGCCATACTTTGCGACCACGGGCATCGTCTTCGCCGTTCCACTTGAACGAACTTTTTCCGTTAAATCGACCAATTTCCTGTCGAAGTTCCTTAATTCGGTTTGTCTTAAGCAAGATATGGTAATGATTTGGCAATAGACACCAAGCGTAGACAAGAACGTCAAGCGCACTGCAGATCGCAAGTAACGCTCGGGCACATTCAAACATTCGCTCGGCGGACTTTCCAATAATGTGTTTGTGTTCGTAGTTGGCGGCGGTAAAGATAAACTGACGGGTTTCGTCTGTATCGAAGTGTGGCGGCGAGTGCATCGGAAGCCTTTGGATTCTTCGGTACTCCATTACTTCGTCGCGTTGCTTTTCGCTAAGTTCTCGCCAGTTGTACATAAAAGGCCCTCGACCTTTCCGAGCAGATCAAGGGCAGATGTTACGATGATGGTTCGTCAAATTCAAGAAAGCGCCAGCTAAAGCTGGAACTCCAAGCTATGACGGCTTGTTTATCTCAGTTATCTTGATATTCCCGTCGCCGACCGTAAATTTTAGCGGAACCGAGCCGTTTCCGGACTTGGCGATCATCGAACGTTCGGTAAATTCACCTTTGCGGTCGCGTGGGACAAATGCTTCGAACAGATTTTCGATCTTGCCGGAGCGAAGCACTTCGGCGTCGAAATAGGCACTTAAACCAGTCGGCAGGTTTACGTTCATATCGCCTTTCGCAAGGCTGATCTCGGCAAAACGGCCTCGCCAGCTTCGCGTCGGGATGGTCACGTTGACCAAACCGCTGCCGAACGTCGCCGTGATGCTGCCGCCGACAAGCTCAATATCAGCGTCGCCTTCCAGGTTGCTTACACGCAGCACGCCTTCCACACCCGAAACGTTTATCGCTCCCTTGCCGCCGTTGATCTGTAGGTCAGCATATCGCGGAACTTTTAAAACGTAATTGATAGTGAACGGAACGCCGATCAAATGCTTTGGAAATTTCTTGTCGAGCTTCTTTATCGCTTTCTTGTCATTCGGGCCGACAGATGTAATTCCTGTTCGCCCGAGCGATTCCTCGAGCACGAAGCCGACGACTGAAGAAAGCTTTGCAAGGTCGGCTTCGTTCGCTGCCTCGAGCTCGATCTCGGCAGCGATCTCGATCTCGTTCTTCGACCAGCCTTCGATCTTAATGCTGCCCGTCGGAGCTCCGCTTATCGCGATCGTTCCGCCGACCCCGAACGCGAAACTGTCGGTCTTGTACGTCGTTCGTTTGATTCGGCCGTCCTGTGCGAAGGCGTCGAATGTAAACGGAACAAATAAAAGTGCAATGGAAAGGATGATCTTCATAGCTGTATTTGTAGGCGAGATAGAGCGAGATCGCCCGAGCGGGGCTAAAACAAGAATACATCGGCAGGGCAGATTAAAGCAAGGTTTTTAAATTTGGGCAAGAGCTGAACAATCGGTGAAATCGTACGATCAGCGGCGGATAAATGCGATCGTTCCACGCTGATTCATCACGTTCAGTGCCGCTTCGCCGGTGCCGTTCTGTCCGGCAATACGACGTCCGTCGCCGACCAGCCGCATATTTCCGCCGGAGAACGGGCCAAGATTTATACTGCGGGTCGAAGGGGCGGTCGCGACAAGCTTGAATGAAGCGGTGAATGGTATCCGAAGATTGATACTTCCGCGTATCGAGCTAAAGCGATAGTTGCCGCCGCTTTGGATCTCGCCGTCATAGAATATATCTCCGATCCCGTTCTGGGCCGAGACCGAACTGGCACCGATATTTGTCAGCGTAATATCACCCTCGCTCGAAATATGTGCCCGAACAAGCGAGCCGCGCACATTGGAAACCGAAAGATTGCCGATCTTTGTTTCGATATTAACGACAGATGTAAAGGGCACCTTTATTGTGAAATTTACGTTGCCGACATCGGATCGACCCTGATTATCACGAACAAGATTTAGATAGATCGTGCCGCTTAGGTTCTGCGGTTCGATGTTTGCTGCGGGTGCCTCAAGATATGCGGCGATCTGAACTTCCTGACGGTTCCATCCTTCGACCGTTACGGTGCCTGTCCGATTTGTAAGTTCAAGCCGTACGTTCTGCCCGGCGGGATAGGTCCGCGAAAACCGCTTTTGTGCATCAACATCTGCCGCCGACAGCGCAAAGAAAAAAACTACGGCCAACAGGGCGAGGAACGTAGTTTGTACGGTCTTTAGGTTTTGCGGGACGAAGGCCATCTAATACGTTGTGCCTAGAGTTCGGAAAACTCTCGCAGCAGGTTCATCTTCTCATTTAATGCCGAATCAAGCATCTCGCCGGACAATTCGTCGTTCGGGTCTTTCTCAAGCGTTATCGTATGCTCATGGACGGCCGTTTCGATCTCGCGCAGGTTTCGGTCAAACGCATCGCGCATTTTAGGATCCCACTGCTGGCGGCGCGTTTGAATACGCTTGTTCCAATAATCGATAACGGCATATTGCTCGGCGACCCGCTTTTTACGAGCGTCCTCCGGACTGTCGATCAATCCGACCGAACTCAATACCTTTTCAAAGGTCGTCTGAGTTTCGCTCGAACGCGTCAGGTTATCTTCACCGGTCGGTTCGAAATAATTACGAACTGCAACGACCGTTAGCAGGGAACTGATCAATGCGACGGCGAGCACAGCAGAACCGATCTGCGAAAAGGTGAATTTGCGGCCACGGACGAACCAGCCTCTGGGCTCAATAGGTTCTTCCTGTTTAATGACCGTTTCGGCTTCGATCACATTGTTGATCCGGCACCACAAAGCGTCTGGATTCGGCGGGCAAACTTCCTTTTGGTCGGCGGTCCGGCAATTTCCAAGGATCACTGCGAAATCGTCAAATAGCGTCTTGCATTCGAGACAAACGGAAAGATGAGCATCGATCGCTGTCGAAACGGCAATGTCCGTCTCGCCGTCGAGATACTCGCTCAAAAATTCCTGGCAGTCGCCGCACTCCATATAAGAAACTCAGGTTCAGATGGCCGATCTGTGCCGAACCGTTGAAAGTATGCTGAAACCCCTTGATAGAACAAATCAATAGATTGTTCAAACCAGTA
>CAZXTS010000119.1:0-9220 GCA_964643745.1 uncultured Chloracidobacterium sp. | reverse complement strand
GGCGAGGTCCAAAAGTCGGTCGTGCTTGAAGAAGAGAATTATGAATACAAAGGCGATTCAGAAGAGGTTTCGGAAGAGTCGGCCGGTGGTGATGAACATACGGATACCGAGGCGGCCGACGACGAAGAATACGAATATGGCCGGCCGAAATTGAAAGAAGGCGACACCGTACTGCTTTTCCTCCGAACGTCGAAGGAAGAAGGTTCGGAAGGTAAGCTGGAATCGGTCGATTACCGCGATGGCATCCGCCGGATCAAGAGCGAAGATCGTCAATCCTACGAATCGCGGCTCAATGAGCTTAATGTGATCTTCAATTCCGCAGGCGACCGTGACGCAGCTATCGTTAGCTGGTTGATCAGTGCGATCGAAGACCCTGTGACCCGCTGGGATGGAGCATTTGAATTAATGATGGGATTCTCCTACACAGACTGGGAAGAAGAGCGTGCAAAGGAAAGCGAGAATTCTGAAGAAACCGAAGGCGAAACGGAAGTCGTCGGTGAAGAATATGAAATGGAGGAATGGGAACGAGCCGAACAGGAGATCTATTCCGACCGCCAACGCTATGCAAAACTTGTAACCGATACACAAAAACAAGGTCTGCTAAACCTGATGTTGAACCGGCTGCCAGCCGCTTCTGAAAATGGCGAAGAGATAACCAAGTCAATGTCCGAAGGCGACAATACGCTGCTCGAACTCGTAAAGCGTTGGGGCGACCGAAGGCTTGCGTCCGCTCTGCTTGACCAACTGACCATGGGTGCCGGAACCACTTACTATCGCTATCAGATGATGGAGATCGTTGCGAAATCACTATCTGACAAGGATCTTGAATTGATAGTTGAGGATTACGGAACCCACTTGTATATGGAAGATAACGAGGTTATAGAGGACAACCGCGTGGGCACGGGCGCCGAGAATGAGAAACCCGAAACAGACGCCCGTGAAGACGAAAAGCCGAAGGTGACCTATGGCGAAAGGCGTGCTGAAGCATTGGCCAAATTCATATCCGCGGCCCAGATACTTCTGGCAACCGAAGGCTGAACCGGAGCATCTTAGAAAATTGTTACATTTTTCGTAAATGTAACGGCCCAAAGAATTTAGCATTATCGAATTCAGCGGGCCTTACTTGCGCCCATCGGGGCGCATATCTATTAATAGGAGTGTGTATTTTTATGCAGAAGTTCTTTATTGCATTTTGTGTCGTGGCTCTTTCGAGCCTTGGTGCGCTCGCACAGTCGAGCGAATATAAGAAAGGCGAATTCTTCGTCGGTTATTCCAACAACCAGGTCGATACTGGTATCTCTGCCAACGATGATTTCAGCAGCTTTGTTGACGATCGCGAATCGTTCAATGGTTTCAACGTTTCCGGTGTTTACAATTTCACCCGATATCTTGGGATAAAGGGTGATATTTCCGGTGGTTATAATAAGAAGCGTTACGATTTCAACGTTCCGGCCGGTTCGGTTGGGTTTGACGCGAATAGTTCGCTTTATAACTTCCTTGGCGGTATCCAGATCAAGGATAACGCTTCCGAATCACGCGTAAAGCCCTTTGCTCATATCCTGGCGGGTGCTGGTCATGGACGTGTGAAGGTCAGCAATCTTGCATGCGGAGTTGGTGTTGATTGCTCCGGGTTTTCGGGCACAACCTCCGAGACCGGTCTGGCCGGTGCGTTCGGCGGCGGTGTGGACGTGAAGCTTGGCAATCGAGTTGATCTCCGCTTGATCCAGATCGATTACAACCCGATCCGGTTCGATAACGCAACGACCCATAACGTGCGTTTCGGTATCGGTCTCGTGTTTAAGTAGAGACCGGCAGATCGCGTATCAGGGGAAGGGTTCGGCATATGCCGGCCCTTCTTCGTTTTAGCAAGGCCCGAACTGTTCTTCGGTTATACTGTTGCAATCCTTATGAACGTCTGGCAGATCATCGGAAGGCCGGTCACGGATTGTTTAATTACTCTGCCGTGTTTAGCACTTTGGCCTTTTTCCGAAAGAGACGTCCGGACCAGTAAGCAAAATTCAGATAAATGCCCGTGAGCGCCGAAAGAGCCGCGAGTCCGGAGAAAATGAGTAGCAGCGTTACCTGCCATTTCCCGGCGAAAAAGTAGAAATGTGCCTCGCGGAAAAAGCGTGTTTTAAGCGACGGCGGCTTAGAATTCGCTGCGATGCCCGTTTCCGCGTCGATAAAGATCGATTCGGCACCAAGTCCGCCGATCGCTTGATACTGGGGCCGACCGTCTTTCATCAAAAGCGTCAGAGCGGTCGTCGGGAGCGTGCGTCCGGCGAGTTCGTTCGCCTTTAACATCGCCTCCGCAGGCGAAACTTTTACGCGGTCGGCCGCGATATTTTCGATCACGCCGCCTTCGACCGTATTCGGCAACGAATAAAGAAACCCGCTAACCGCCCACGCGAGCACCGGGATCGAAACGACAAGGCCGAGAAAAAGATGAGCTTTGTAAACAAAATTACGCATAAAGAATTAACAACGGATTGACACAGATTAGCACGGATTCCGTTAACGGATTTCTCGCTATGACTTCGCGCAGCGAAATTAAAATCCGCGGCCATATGTGTTAATCTGTTGTGCGAATATGAGCAGCCCGACAGTTACAGAAATTTTCAAGCGTGCGCTTGAGATACGCGAAAAAAGCCCAACCGGTTCATTTAAGGACGTCGCTTCCCAGTTAAAAAGCGAGTTCAGCGGCGGCTCGCTACCTGAAACGGCGTATCTGACGATCCCCGAATACGACAACATCGTGCCGCAGGAAGATTGGACGGCCGGTTTGCCGGTCACGCTTCGCGGAATTCAGAACGATGATTGGGACGACGTCATTCACGGCATCATAATCAGTCTCGAACAGGTCGAAAACTACCCGAAACAGTCCGGCCGCGAAGACGATCCGACCAAAGATTGGCGAAATCGCGGCTCGCGCATCACCGAAGCCGAGCAAAAAGTGCTCGACAAATGGATGCCCGAGGACCTGATGGCGATCAACCAGGGTAATTACGGCGGAAAATAAGCTAAATCATTGAAAATAAAGGCGATCGGCTCGGATTCGGTCGTTACGAAAGTAAATTGTAAGGCTACGAACCCGAATTGTAGGTTTACAATCATCGAATGTAAGCATACAAACATGAATTGTAGCCTTACGATCACCGATTGTAGGCTTTAATTTTGCGGTTTAACCCTTCAATTTTGTGATTTGGTGCATTAATTCGGCGATCTAAACCTCCAAAACCAGCCCATCAGACGCCAAAATTGCCTCAAACTGGGGATCGAAGGCCGATATTTCCTGGATTGCATCGACTTCGTCCCATTCTGAGTAAAGATGTGTCAAGAGCAGGCGTTTTGGCTCGGCCTTGCGGGCAAGAAACATCACTTCCGGCAGATTTACGTGAATCTCGACCGGTTTGCTTTGGACGAACGAGCACTCCGTGACGAACAGATCGACATGACGGGCGAACGCGGCCATCGGCTCGTGAAAGCCTGTGTCGGCAGTAAAAACGAGCGTTTTGCCATCGGCGTCGGTTATGTGGATCGCGTGGCTTTCGGGCGTGTGCGGCGTTTTCAGGGCGGCGGCACGCACGCCGGGCAAGATCTCAAACGGTTCAAGCGCCGAAATTTCAACAATTTCGACCGGAAACGGCTGTTCGAGCAGGCGATAATTGTTGACCGCATCGAAGTTCTCGATCAGCGTTCGCAAACCTTCCGCTCCAAAGATCCGCAAAGGCTTTCGTCGTTCGTGAGTTTCGGCCGCGTATTTCGTCGCGAACAAAAAAGCAGGAAGCCCGCCGCAATGATCCAGATGAAAATGCGAAATCCAGATCGCGTCCAGGTTCGCCCAATCGCAATTCTCCACCGCCATTCGATGGATCGACGAAGCCGAACAATCCATCAGCAAACTGCCGCCGGAAGTTTCGAGCCAATAAGCTGAACTCGAACGAAACGGATGAGGAACTGACGTGCCTGAACCGAGGACTATTAACTTCACCCAGCCATTCTATCACCACGAATAGTGGTTTCCACTCTTTGCGTTCTTAGCGGCTTTGCGTGAGAAAGAGAGATGTTTCACGCCAAGACGCAAAGCCCGCAAAGATGAGGCACCTACAGGTTCATCAGACTCTCTCCCAAGACCGCAGAGCGGCGAGTATGGTAGATTTAATCGATGACCCGAGTTGATGTTCTAGCCATTTTTGCGCACCCGGACGATCTTGAATTGACCGTCGGCGGCACGATGCTGAAGATGAAAAAGCTCGGTTATGCGACCGGTGCACTCGACGTAACAAAAGGCGAAATGGGCACGCGCGGAACGGTCGAAGGCCGTGCAAAAGAGGCCGAAGACGCGGCCACGATCTTAAAGCTCGACATACGCGAAAACTTGGAACTAGCCGACGGCCATGTTTTCGTTGACGACGCTTCGCGGGCGAAGATGGTTCGCATGTTGCGGCGGCTGAAGCCGAAACTGATCCTGACGCACCAGCTCGACGATCCGCATCCTGACCACGATCACATCGCGCATCTTGTTCGCGAATCGGCACGGCTTTCGAGTATGAAAAACTATGATCCCGAATCGGGCGATGAAAAGATCCCGGTGCCGCGGGTCGCACACAATATCTTTTCGCGACATGCTCAGATTTCGTTCGTGGTTGATATCTCGGAGTTTCTCGATGAAAAGATGGCCGCGATCCGTGCCCACTCGTCGCAGTTTTACGACCCGAATTCGAACGAACCCGAAACGCGTTTGACCGACAGGCGATTTCTGGACGAACTTACAAACCGTTCGCGTTATTTTGGATCGCTGATCGGCGTCGAAGCCGGCGAACCGTACTTTGTCCGCGAGGCGTTGAACATCGAAGACCCGATCGAACTGCTGTCGCGTTCGATGAATCTGTATTCATGAATCTTTACCGCCGAGACGCAAAGACGCCGAGATTAAGAGAGTATTTGTTTCTATGTTTTCGCTGACTCAATAAGATCTTTGTTCATACATTTCTTATTGTCTCCGCGTCTCGGCGGTTAAATCGACCAAATGGAATCACTTTCGCCGGAACAGATCGAACTTGAGAAGAAGCTTCGCGTGCTTGAGCGGCTGAAGGATCGGCTTGCCGACCGCGAGGAAGACCTTGCCGATCTGCGTGAACAGCTAGACCGATTTGAGGCTCGATACACGATGGAGGTCGGGCGGCTTTACGCCGAGCAGGACGAGATCGATGCCGAAATTGCCGAAGAGGAATTGAAGCTTGTCCCCGACGACGAAGAGATCAAGAAACGCGTCGAAGAGCTTCGGCGCATAGCCGAGGAATCCGCCGCAAGGCTGCGCGCCGCCGAAGAACACGAACTGGAAAAGTGGGAACCGACGGCCGAGGCCCGAAAGGCTTATCATGATCTCGCCCGAATAATTCATCCCGATCTCGCGCTCGATGCTGGCGAAAAAGAACGTCGGCACGGATTGATGGCGGAACTCAATCAGGCTTACACGTCCGGCGACCAATCGAAGATGAACAAACTCGCCGCCAATATCCGCATCAGCCCGGATGCGATCAACGGCGATTCGATCGGCGACGATCTTGTCCGTGCGATCCGACAGCTTTATCAGGTGAAACGCAGATTTGCCGAGATCGACCGCGAACAGACGAAAGCGACCGCTTCGGAACTGTTCGAGCTTTTTCAAAAGTGCGAGGCCGAATCTGCCGTGGGCCGCGACCTTTTAAAACATATGGCCGAACGCGCCAAAACGCACATTAAGAAGACCGAACGCCGTTTGATCAATCTTCGAAATGTTACTGCTGCACAGGAGGAACACGTGAAGGAAACCTACGGGATGGACATCGAAGATTTTCGGAAGTAGGGTTGTGCTCGTGATGCGAAACGAAGGCTATGTTAATCTAATTACCCGTCGATGAAATTTCTCGCCAGCCAGGTCAGTTACTTCCTAAGCCAGACGCAAAGCCGGCAGAATATCTCTGCGCTTATCAAGTACCTCGTATTCCTCTGCAGCGTTATCGTTCTATATTCCGTGCTTTTTCATTTCGTGATGGTCGTCGTGGAAGGGCGGTACTACAGTTGGCTCACCGGCTTTTATTGGACGCTGACCGTGATGACCACGCTTGGATTTGGAGACATAACGTTTGAAAGCGATATAGGGCGAGCCTTCAGCATTCTGGTTTTGATGTCGGGCGTTATTCTGCTGCTGATAATGCTTCCGTTCGCGTTCATTCGTTATTTTTATGCGCCGTGGCTCGAAGCTCAGATCCATTTCCGTGCACCGCGCGAAGTTCCGCCGGACATCACCGGCCACGTCATTATTTGTGGTTATGATTCGATCGCTCCGAATCTGATCAAACGACTGAAGCAAAGTGAGATACCGTGTTTCGTAATTGAACCCGACCCAACGAAGGCCGCTCAGCTTCACGAGGACGGCGTTTCAGTTGTCCAGGGCGAGGTTGACGGGCGCAAAACCTATGACCGAATGCGGGCCGAACATGCACTTTTGGTGTTTGCGAATCTTGAGGACACAACAAACACAAACATTACGTTAACTGTGCGCGAAGCCGCGCCCAACGTCCCGATCGCGGCTATTGCAGCAGATCCGGATTCGGTCGACATCCTCGAATTTAGTGGAGCAACACATGTTTTGCCGTTGAAGCAGCGGCTCGGCGAATACCTTGCGAACAGGATAAGCATCGGTGAGGACCGCGTTCATCCGGTTGGTGAGTTTGGCAATTGGCGTGTCGTTGAATTCACAGTACACAACACAACGCTCGAAGGTGTACGGCTTCGCGATACGGATCTAAGGCAGGCGACCGGTGTGAACGTCATAGGAATATGGCGGCGAGGCAGGCTTGCACCGGCGGATGCGAACGAGACACTTTCCGAGTTCGATGTGTTGCTGGCCGTCGGCACACAGGCACAGGTCGATCAAGTTGAAAGTTATCTTGACGCCGGAACCGTCGAACCGGATTCAGACATCGTCCTGATCCTTGGCGGCGGAAAGGTCGGCAGGGCCGCGGCCGAATCGCTCAAGAAAAAAGGATTGTCCGTCTATATGATCGAGCGCCATGCCGGACGTTGCGATGAGGTTTCCGGATCTATTGACCGGCTGACGGTCGGCGACGCCAATGACCGCGAAAATCTGATACGCGGCGGGTTGATGGAAGCATCATTGGTTCTTTTGACGACGAATGACGATGCGGTAAATATCTATCTTTCGATCTATTGTAGGCGGTTAAATCCGAATGTAAGGATCATAAGTCGCGTCACGTACTCTCGAAATATCGAAGCGGTACATCGGGCCGGAGCGGATTTCGTTTTAAGCTATGCACCGCTCGGCGGAGAATCGGTAATGGCCGTGGTCGAGAATCGAAAGCCGATAATAATGGGCGAAGGCGTCGATTTTTTCACTGCCTCAGTACCTTCATCGATCGCCGGAAAGACGCTTGACCAAAGCGGCATTGGCAAAGAGACCGGCTTGATAGTACTTGCGATCGAGCTTGGCAGCGAGACAATTGAAAATCCATCGCCGGAAACGAAGCTCTCCTATGGAGCAAGACTGGATCTTCTAGGAACATCCGAGCAGATGGCCGCCTTCAAAAAACTATTTGGCAACGGCACTGGTTAAATGGAATTGCCGGCTGCAAAACCTGACGACCAGGCCCACTGAAAGTTATATCCGCCCAACCAACCGGTTACATCAACCACCTCACCGATAAAGTAAAGCCCTGACACTTTATTCGCTTCCATTGTCTTTGACGATAGTTCATCTGTTGATACTCCACCGAGCGTTACCTCGGCTTTGTCCCAGCCTTCGGTATCTCGAAATCTCACGTGCCAGCTATGTATCAATTCCGCGATGTTCGAAATATCGCGATTGCTCAATTCATTGATCGGTTTACTGGGCAGCATTTCGGCGGCGAATGAATCAGCAAAACGCTCTGGCAAATATTGTTTGAGAAACGTCGATGTTAACTTGCGGCTATTTCGATCGGCCTTGATCAGATCGGAAATATTGTTGTCCGGCAGGAGATCGATCTCCATTTCCTCGTGCGGCGACCAATAGTTCGATGCCTGAAGTATCGCCGGGCCGGAAATTCCTTTGTGCGTGAATAGAATATTTTCGCGAAAGCTTTTTCCGCCAGCAGACACTTCCCCTTCGAGTGAGATGCCCGGCAACCGTGCGAGAGCGAGACTTCGTTCAAAGACCATTGGGACAAGCGATGGGCGTGTCGGCTCGATGCGAAGGCCGAACTGCCGTGCGACCTTATAACCAAAGTTTGTAGCGCCGATCTTTGGAAATGAAAGCCCACCGGATGCGATAACGAGCGATTCGGTGTTGAAATCACCTTTTGTTGTTTTCAATAAAAAGTCGTTATCTTTCTTGATCGATAGGACGGAACAATTAGTCTCGATCTTTACTCGTGCCTTTCTGCATTCAGACACAAGCATTTCAACGATAAGGTTGGACCGGTCGCGGCAAAACATCTGCCCCAACTTTTTTTCGTAGAACTCGATCCGATGGCTTTTCACAAGCTCTACAAAATCTTGCGGCGTGTATCGAGCGAGAGCTGATCTTATAAAGTGTGGATTTTTGGAAATGAAGTTCTCGGGCGAAGTGTTGACGTTCGTAAAATTGCAGCGGCCGCCGCCGGAGATGATGATCTTTCGCCCAACAGCTGCATTGTGTTCAATGACAAGAACACGCCGACCGCGCTTTCCCGCTTCGATCGCGCAAAAAAGCCCGGCCGCACCACCGCCGATGATGATTACATCAAATTTCACTTATGCCAGATACCGCTCTTTCAGAATGCTGGAATGATGCCGAACATGTCCTGCCATGATGAACGCGAGGGCACGGACTGAAACCGGATTGTCGCTGGCGATTCCGGTCAGGTTCCAATCTTCTTGCCGGAACGACCTTATAAGAGCGACATTCGATCGGCGCTGGCTCACAAACTCATCGATCAGGTCGGCGAACGTTCTACTATTGCTTCTACCGTTTGCAACGTAGATGTCTTGATCGAAGGACGACAAAGGCGTGGCATCGCCGTGAGAGAAGCGATGCAGGCGATAACCGAAAACGCGTTCGGCGTCGATGATATGGCCGAGCAATTCTTTGACCGTCCACTTGCCTTCTGCATAGGTGAACGTGCCTTTTGCTTCGTCGATCGAACCGTAAAGTCCCGCGATCTCTTCGATCTGTTCAGCTAAAACGGTTACGACGTCC
>CAZXTS010000118.1:3298-9300 GCA_964643745.1 uncultured Chloracidobacterium sp. | reverse complement strand
CCATCCGCATCCTCGACCGCTTTTTCCTCCACGCCGAAAAGCTCTCATTCGACCACCCCAAAACCTGTGAACACCTGAGCTTCACCTCAGAACTCCCGCCCGAACTAAAGAACTTCATCGAGCTTCTCTAAAGGCAGAAACATGACCGGTAGGGAGGCTGCCACGTGCAGATGAGAGAACACGAGCAGTAGGGAGTGTGTTCCAACTTGTGGAATAATATCCGACAAGGCACCCTCGCTACCGCTCAGGTTTCCGCCTTAACCAATATGAGAAATTTCTTTGCCGCAATTCTGCTTGTTTTTCTTCTTACGACGATTCAGCTTGCTCAGTCGGATGAGATCAATGTCGTTCCGGTGCCTGAATCGGTGACAATCTTGTCCAATCAATTCACCATCAATAAGGACACTAGAATCGTCACGGTCGGAGAACCGGGTAGAAGGCTGGCGGAACATCTGAACAATTTTCTTTGGAAGAACTACAAGTTAAAGCTTGAAGTCACAGATCGTGGTCAGCAGTCCAATTCGATCGGCCTTTTTTGGTATGTTCGTAAGCCGCTAAACGACAAGGATTTTCGTGAATCTTACATTCTATCCGTCGAGAAAGAGAGTATATCGATAAATGGTTCGGAGAAAGGAATATTTTACGGGTTACAAACGCTCTTTCAGGCTTTACCTTTTGACGCGACAAAGGAAGTTCAGGTGCAAGCGATGCGAATCGAAGATTCTCCCCGCTTCCGCTACCGCGGGATGCATCTCGATGTTTCGAGGCATTTTCAGCCGGTTGAGTTTGTAAAGAAGTTCATTGATCAGATGGCGCAGTATAAGTTCAATTATTTCCACTGGCATTTGACGGACGATCAGGGTTGGCGGATCGAGATCAAGAAATATCCAAAGCTTACTACTGTAGGACAGTATCGCAGCGAATCGCACGAAGGTTCGTACTCAACGATCTTCAAGGGCGACGGCCGCCCGGTGGAAGGTTTCTACACGCAGGAACAGATCAAAGACGTTGTCGCCTACGCAAAAGAACGGCACATTACCGTTATACCTGAGATCGAATTGCCGGGCCACGCGTCTGCGGCGCTCGCGGCATATCCGGAACTTGGGAAAGGATGCGCCGCACCGGATTATAAATTCGAAGTTAAAAAGACCTGGGGTATTTTCAAAGAGGTGTTCTGCCCGACTGAAGAGACGTTCAAGTTTCTCGAGGACGTGCTCGACGAGACCATCGCACTTTTCCCCGATTCGCCATACATCCACATCGGCGGCGACGAGGTGCTGAAAGATCATTGGAAGGAATCGGCGTTCGTTCAGGAGCTGAAAAAACGCGAAAACCTGAAGGACGAAAACGAGGTGCAGAGCTATTTCATCCGCCGGATCGAACGACATCTTTCGAAACGCGGCAAGAAGATGATCGGCTGGGACGAGATACTCGAAGGCGGCCTGGCACCGAACGCGACCGTTATGTCGTGGCGCGGAATGCGCGGCGGCATCGAGGCCGCGAAGTCGAAACACGATGTGATAATGACGCCGACCGATTTCGTTTATTTCGACTACGGCCAGGGCGACCCCGCCTACGAGCCGCTCAACATCGGCGGCTATGTACCGCTCGAAAAGGTCTATAGCTTCGAACCCGTTCCCCCAGAACTGACCGCCGAAGAGGCGAAATATATTCTCGGCGGACAAGCGAACATCTGGACCGAATACATCGAAACGCCGCAGCAGGTCGAATATATGGCGTTCCCGCGAATGCTGGCTTTATCGGAAGTTCTATGGTCGCAAAAAGAAGATCGGAATTTTGACGACTTCAAAAAACGGTTGAATGCTATCTTGCCTCGGCTTGATAAACAAGGCGTGAACTATCGCATTCCTGAACCTGGCGGTTTGCAGAATGTCGTTACGGAAAACGAAAAGGTTTCGATCCAACTACAACCCGCGCCCGGAACCAAAGTGATTTACACGACCGATGGAACCACGCCAAACGATTCTTCATCGGTTTACGCGAAGCCGATCGAAATGGCATTGAACATAGGGGAGATCAAAACGCTAAAGACGATCGTCGTCAACGCCGCCGGGCGAAAGAGCTTTGTTTACGCGGCAACGATCGTTCGCGGCAAGATGCGTGAACCGGACAAGACTGACGCGAACAAACCGGGTCTCAGATTTATATTTGCGGTTCCAAACGATAACCCCGAGTTCAAAGGCTTGGCTGAAATAGGCGAAACACGTTCGACCAATCTAAATCAATTCGCCCAGCGTTTTGATTTCAAGAAACCGTTCTCGTTGACGTTCGACGGCTATTTCCGCGTACCGGAGGATGGCGTTTATGAATTTCAGGTCGATTCTACATGGGACGCGACCGTAATGCTCGGCGATAGTAAAATAATCGACGACGCTGGCACCATGGACCGCAAGATCCGCTCGACGATCGTGCCGCTCAGAGCGGGATTGCACAAGATGTCTCTGCGTTATAATCACCGCGGCGGTGATCCGCACTATAGATTTCGCTGGGGCATCAAAGGCCGCGGCCTGACACAGGCTTGGGGCGGGGAATTTGTGCATTGAAGAGAAGCCAGAAGCCAGAAGTCAGAAGCCAGAAGTCAGAATCAGGAGTAGTTGAATGAGAAATTACAGATGCTCGGACGGAGTAAGGTTTTGGGACTTGAAGCGAACTGGCCGCCTGCTTACGCTGGCGGTTCTGACACTGCTCACCGCTCACGGCTTACTGCTCACGGCCACGGCTCAGACACGCGACTACACCCGCTGGGTTAATCCGTTTATCGGAACCGGCGGGCATGGGCATACGTTTCCCGGTGCGACGATGCCGTTCGGCATGGTGCAGCTCTCGCCCGACACCCGCATCGACAACTGGGACGGCTCCTCGGGCTATCATTATTCCGACGACGTCATCTACGGCTTCTCGCACACGCATCTCAGCGGCACCGGCATTCCGGATGGGGCAGATATCTTGTTCATGCCAATCGTAGGAAAGCGTGATCTATTAATCGATGGAAAATTAGCTTTGGGCGGATATCCCTCGAAGTTTTCACACGCGAATGAAAACGCCGGACCCGGCTATTATGCGGTTAAACTCGACAATGACGGAATTTTGGCAGAAATGACGACAACGAAGCGAGTCGGCCTTCATCGTTACACGTTTCCGAAGACGGAACATGCAGCGATCGCACTCGACCTTAGATGGAGGGACAAAGTGTTGAATTCCGAGATTAGCTGGGTCAGCAATCGGCGTATTGAGGGATTTAGAACCTCTAGTTCTTGGGCTAAAAACACTTCTGTATATTTTGTCGCAGAATTTTCTAGGCCCGTAGTAAGGGCTTATTTAGGAGCATTGCATGACCAAGGCAGTGAACCGAAAGACAATGTGAAAACAAGGCGAGTTTTTTATATTGGTTCGACGGATGGCGAGCCACTACTACTAAAGGTAGCAATTTCCTATACCTCGATCGAAGGTGCCCGGAAGAATCTCGAAGCGGAACTGCCGCATTGGGATTTTGACAAGGTTCGGGCCGATGCGAAAGCCGCGTGGAACAAAGAGCTTTCGAAGATAGAAGTTTCCGGCGGGACGGATGAGCAGACGACGAATTTCTACACCGCTCTGTACCACACAATGATCCACCCGAACGTCTTCAACGACGTCGATGGAAACTACCTCGGCCACGACCGTAAGATCCATCAATTGCCAGGATATTTGAACCGCAAAGACGCAGAGACGCAGAGAGAAAATGAAAGAAAAAACTCACCGTCTCAGCGTCTCGGCGGTGAAAGATCTGCTCAATACACTGTGTTCTCCCTGTGGGACACGTTCCGGGCGGCGCATCCGCTTTATACGATCATCGACCAGAAGCGGACGGTCGATTACATCAATTCGTTCATCCGCATTTATGAGCAGGGCGGGCGGCTGCCGGTTTGGGAATTGTGGGGCGAAGAGACGGACACGATGATAGGCTACCATTCGGTCTCCGTCATCGCCGACGCAATGGCAAAGGGCATCAAAGGGTTCGATTACGAAAAAGCCTACGCCGCCGCTAAACATTCTGCCAACCTCGACCACCATGGCCTTGCTGCATACAAAAAACGCGGCTACATTTCCGGCGAGGATGATAACGAAAGCGTTTCAAAAACGCTCGAATACGCTTACAACGATTGGTGTATTGCTCAGATGGCTCGATTAATGGAACGCCGCTATCCGGCGAAGAGGGCAATTTTCCAGAAGGATGTCGAGACCTTTACGGCTCGTGCACATCACTTCATGAACCTATTCGACCCCGAGACCGGCTTCATGCGACCCAAACGCAACGGCGGATTTATCGATCCATTTGCTCCAAACGAGGTCACGTTTCATTTTACCGAGGGCAATTCATGGCAGTATTCGTTCTTCGTTCCGCACAACGTTGATCGGTTGATCGAGCTAATGGGCGGACGCGAAAAGTTCGCTGCAAAGCTCGACGAGCTTTTCACGACCGAGCAAAAACTCACGGGTCGCTTCCAACCCGACATTACAGGCCTGATCGGCCAATATGCGCATGGCAATGAGCCGTCGCATCACATTCCGTATCTTTACAACTACGCGGGCCAGCCGTGGAAAACGCAAGCTTACGTCCGCAAGATAATGGACGAGTTCTACAAGAACGCTCCTGATGGCCTGATCGGCAATGAAGACTGCGGACAAATGTCTGCCTGGTACATTTTGTCGGCGGCAGGATTTTATCCCGTCCAGCCCGGTGCTCCGCAATACGATATCGGTTCGCCGCTTTTTCCGCAGATGAAGTTCAATCTGGAAAACGGCAAAACATTCACCATAACCGCGAAAAACAATTCGCCTTCGGATGTTTACGTGCAGTCTGTAAACCTAAACGGCCAAGATCACCGGTTTACCAAGCTGTCTCACTCAAATATTCTCGCGGGCGGCACACTAGAGTTCGTATTGGCATCTGAGCCGAAAAAGGATTGGTTCAGCACTTCGCGGAAATTTACTCCAATGGATTTCGTAGCCGTTCCGGTTGTAAGCGGCCCACGCACATTTCACGATTCCGCAAGCATATCCCTGAAAGCGACCCGGCCCGGAATGAAGGTCTTTTACACGACCGATGGCAGCGAGCCGACTGACAGATCTCGACAATATACGGCGGCGTTCGAAGTCGCTGAAACCAGGGTTGTTAAAGCGATCGCCATCGATCAGAAGGGCAACCGCAGCCTGCCTGTCGAAGCGAGATTTCAGAAACGGACAAACGATTGGATTGTAAAGCTGAACTCGGAGTACAACTCGCAGTATCCCGGCAATGGTGAAGATACGATCATTGACGGGCTTCGCGGGAATGCGAATTTTGCTGCGGGCGAATGGCAGGGTTTTTGGGGCCGTCCATTCGAAGCGGTGATCGACATGAAACGCCCGACACGCGTCAACCGCGTCGGCGGCAGCTTTCTGCAAACGGTGCGTTCATGGATATGGATGCCTGACCGCATAGAATTCGAAGCTTCGGACGACGGTGTCAGCTTCCGAAAGATCGCCGAGATCAAGACCGACTTTCCCCTCCGAGACGAAACGCCGCAGATAAAGGAATTTTTTAGCACATTAACCGAACCGATCTCGGCACGATACGTCCGTGTCCGCGCGTTCAATTTCGGCAAGATCCCCGAATGGCACCTCGGAGCCGGCGGCGACCCATGGATATTCGTCGATGAGATCTTCATTGAAAATTAAACGGAGATGTTTTGATCTCGTTCGCCGGGCCTCGGCCCGCAGGTAAGCAAAGGCGTAACGATCGAGGATTGCGGAGTTCGTATTCCTGATTGCGGATCTCTACTCAATGCTCGCTTCCACTAATCACTTACCACTTACCACTCACAATTTGCCTTTCCATCTTCACCATCTGCCATCAACTGCGCCAAGTGCTATTGGTTGTGATGAATTCCTATTAGAAAATAGAACGGGGCCGAGCGGATCTCGGACGGTTAGAACCGCCGATGGTGATCGGCGGGTTG
>CAZXTS010000118.1:0-3288 GCA_964643745.1 uncultured Chloracidobacterium sp. | reverse complement strand
GGTTGAGACGCGACAGTGTATGAGCCGTCTCAAATTTTCGTGTCGTCTCACATCTGAGACGCGGTGATGTTCGGCCCGTCGCATACCTGCGACGGTTCTGACTTGCACGACTTGCGATCGCGGGCAAGCCCGTGAGTTTCTTGTACACGCCCCGGCGAAGCAAGCTTCGCCGCACAACGTGGCAGCAAGCTGCTGAAGACCGGGCGATCGAATACGATGTGACGATTCAAGCTGCATGATCTACCACCCCGTTAGCGGAAGCCGCTGCCACCCCTCCTATCCAGGAGGGGAGCTCGGACTTGATCTTTGAAAATACGGCAAGCTAAAGCTTGAATTCCGAATAAATCGTCAAAAACGCCGATGTTTGTCCCACCTTGTCCCAGGCGCGGGCACTGCATCTGGGACAAAAATGGGCAAAAACGCGATATTTGCGCCACCTTGCGCCAGGCGCGCCACCTCCCAAATGGCGCAAAAATGGGCGAATTTGATCAAAAGCACGAAAAACGCTGATTTTTGTTCGGGCGTGTTCGGTTCGCGCGTGTTCACATGTGAACAAAAATAGGCTTTTTTGCAGAATTTCGGAAAATGTGGGGAGGGAGACAGAGATCTGATCGAGTATGGAGGCAAAAAGAATCTGACCATTTGCTGGAGTGAGGCGTCTAATGAAATGTCAGTAACGGCAGCATTTTGAGGAAGTTTTATATGGATAGACGTTATTTTCTTAAATCGAGCGGGATTGCATTAGGCAGCTTTGGAATGATGGCGGCGGCGCCTGATTTTCTGCATGAGTTTGCCAGTGCTCAAACAAAGAACGGATACGGGAAAAAGAAAGTTCTGGTTACGATATTTCAGCGTGGTGCGGTCGATGGGCTGAATATGGTCGTGCCCTATGGTGACGATGCGTATTACGGTCTGCGGCGGTCAATAGCGATCCAGGCACCGGGAAAGACCGAAAGCGCGATCGATCTTGATGGGTATTTTGGATTTCATCCGGCGATGGCTTCGCTAGAAAAGTTTTGGAGATCAAAACAGCTTGCTGTCATCCATTCTTCCGGTTCACCGGACAACACGCGTTCGCATTTCGACGCACAAGATTATATGGAATCGGGGACGCCCGGTTACAAAGGCACTCGCGACGGTTGGTTGAACCGAACTTTGCAGGCTACCACGGGAAAAGCCGATTCGCCGTTTCGAGCGGTTTCGATGACGCAGCAGTTGCCGCGTTCGCTTTACGGAAAAGCACCGTCGATCGCGATGACGAATCATGCTGATTTCACCATCAAGGCCGGGCTTTACACTGCCGATGTGAAAGGCGGTTTCGAGGGCGTTTACCAACAGAATGTGAAGGACTCGCTAGGCGAGACGGGTAAAGAAACATTTGACGCCGTCAACTTTTTGAAACAGGCTAATCCTGCTCAATATAAGCCTGAGAACGGCGCGGTTTATCCAAATTCACAGCTTGGGCGTTCGCTGATGCAGATCGCTCAAATGATCAAAGCTGGTATCGGGCTTGAGGTAGCATTCGCCGAAACCGGCGGCTGGGACACGCACGTCAATCAATCGCTGGGTAACGCTCCGGCACGCGGACAGCTTGCGAACCTTCTTCGTGATTTTGCCAATTCGATCGCTGCCTTTGGCACCGATCTCGGTAAACGAATGGACGATGTTGTTGTCTTGACCATGTCCGAATTTGGCCGCACAGCCCGCGAAAACGGCAGCCGCGGAACCGACCACGGCCACGGAAACGCGATGCTTGTTCTAGGTAATTCGGTCAAAGGCGGAAAGGTTTATGGAGATTGGAAAGGCCTGAAGAACGACCAGCTAAATGAAGGCCGCGACCTTGCGATCACGACCGATTTCCGCGACGTGTTTGCCGAAGTAGCTTTCAAGCATCTCGGCAACAAAGATCTGAGCGGTTTGTTCCCACGTTATGGGTCGGACGCGAAAAATTTTCGCGGCTTCTTGTCTTAAGATCGATCGGTGATCGCGAAAAAGGCTGACGATCTTGAGGGGTTAGCCCTTTTCAATTTGATCCCAATCAGAGTTAGTCGTTGGCGTCCGAAGCATCATTCGCATTCGACTCTTTGACGGCTTCCTGAACGGCCTCATTCACGGTCGACTGTGTTTGCTGAATGACATGGGCAATTTCATGAGTGATCAGCTGCTTCCCTTCGGCAGTAACGTTGAAAGTATCTGGTGCAAGGAATATCGACTTGCCGCTGGTAAACGCTTTGGCCCCAAGCAGAGTAGGGGCATGATTTTCATGGATCTTGACATCACTAAGATCGGCTGAGAATTTCGCTTCAAGCTCGACCTTGATTGTCTCCGGAACTGCTGATGCTTGAGCGACCTTTCCAATATTAGGGTAAGGTATCGGGACAGGCGATGGAACCTCAGGCTTTTTACAAACGTCCGGAAAGACGAACTGGTTGCCGCCGCTAATAATTTTCTTTGCATTTCCAAACATAGCTTTGGGGGTCTCTTTCTTACTTGATTGTTTTGATGCAAATGAATCTTCGTTCAGAATTGGTCTTTTTGCAAGAGATGTCGATAGCGGTCGATCACGTTAGACGAACAGGCTTAACCTTGCCTGTTATCTATCCAAGCAGAATGCCGGTTTGACCGCCGCTATGAATTAAAAGGCGTTCCCAGCTTTTGCCGTTTCCCGGTTTTGGAATATACTCTGTCTAAGTTTGCTGGTTTTCGGAACCTTTAATAGAGTTCCCGAACGTCAAACAGTTCGGATTTCGCGGCAGCAGCCGCACTGATACAGATTTTTTTGGGTTGAGCACGAAAAAGGTTAGAAGCGTCGCTCCCCGAATGCAGGTCAAAAAGAGAACTTATTTGACCGACAGAAAAGTTCCAGCGTGAAAAATCCACCTAATTCAGCGTTCGGCGTACCAGCCGAAAACTATTTAGCAAAAGTGTATCGAACGCTCGGCCTTTGGTGCAGTCCAGCATCCTGATCTGTATTTTGTGTATCTTCCTGCCGCTATTTCTACAATTCAACCAATCAAGGAATTAAGGCAAAGATGTCTAAAGAAATGATCATCAGCGTCAATGGACGCGAAAAGAAGATCGCGATACTCGATAACGGAAAGGTGACCGAGTTCTATATTGAGCGTGGCGAAGAGAACTCCGGCATCGCCGGGAATATTTACAAGGGCCGGGTTCAGCGAGTGCTTCCCGGTATGCAGTCAGCATTTGTTTCGATCGGGCTTGAACGCGATGCGTTCCTTTACGTTTCGGATTTCTTCGATGAAGAAGAAGAGATCGAGCGAATTGTAA
>CAZXTS010000117.1:0-9343 GCA_964643745.1 uncultured Chloracidobacterium sp. | reverse complement strand
ACGTCGTTGTTGGCAACGCAATCGCCAAAGGCTTTTCTAATGTTCTTTACTTCGAGCATTTATTTTTTGGGCGCCATCGCATCGGTCACCTTGATCTCACCGGAAATTATCTTTGCTTTGGCGGCCTCGGCACGGTCTATGACGTCTTGAGGGATGAGCGATCGATTAAAATCGTCGTGAGCATATGCCACACCGTCTTTATCAAGGCCAAAAACATGAAAACCGCCTGCGAATCGTTCCTCGCGAACTTCCAGTATCACATCGAAAACGGCATTATCGACACGCTTGACCATCGATGTAAGGACAAATCCGGGCTTCACGCTGTTCTGGTTCGAATCGACTCCGATAACGAAACGGTTCGCTTCGCCTTGCGAATTCTTACCGAACTGCTCTGCCGCATCGAATGCACCGAGGCCGGAATTTCCGGCGGCAGTGAATATTACATCTGCACCTTTTTCGATCTGATTCAGCGCAAGCTCTTTACCTTTTCCGGGATTATTCCAGGCATGATCGGTCACCCCGACATAATTTGTGATCAGCTGAATATTCGGGTTTACGGCTTTCGCACCTTCTTCGTAACCTTTGTTAAAACGATGGATCAGCGGAATATCCATCCCGCCGAGAAAGCCGAGAACGCCGGTTCGCGATTTGGAAGCTGCGATCATACCTACGAGATACGAACCTTCGTGTTCACGAAAGACGAGCGAGGCAACATTGGGATACGGGTTGTTATTCTTGTCCTGGATAACACCGTCAATGATCGCGAACTTGATATCGGGATAATCGGTCGCCACCTTTTGCATGATAGGCCCTTGGGCGAAGCCGACGCCGATGACGAGATCGAATCCGCGTTCGGCAAAGGCTCGCATTGCCGGCTCGATCGATGTCGGATTGCCGGGTTCAATATCATAAAGACAGATCCCGAGTTCACGTTCTGCCCGTTGAACGCCTTCCCACGCCGCCGCGTTGAACGAACGATCGTTCTTTCCGCCGATATCAAAGACTATCCCAACTCGCGTTGTGCAATCGTCACGAGCCGCATCGGCTCCGCCACAGGCAACGCAAAATGCCGCCGTCAGGGCAAGAATGAAATATGTCAGCAATGTTTGCTTCATTCAGTTACCACCGCCTTAATTAGTTCGGGCCTTTCGACCGGATGTTCGGTAATTTTATACGCACCCATTAGTTTTTCGCTAACGGCCAAAGCCTGCGATTCAGTCCGGCAGAAAAGAATTCCTAAAGCATCGCCGCTCCTTACTTCGTCGCCGATCTTTACTTCGCACGCAAATCCGACAGCGTGGTCGATAGTATCTTCGGTTCGAACCCTGCCGCCGCCCAGTTCAACGACCGATTCGCCAATGGCCAAAGCATCTACTTTTTCTACGAATCCACTACTTTCGGCACGAATAACAGTTTCGAAAAGTGCGGAATCCAAAATAGATTCCGGTGAGTCACAAAATGAGTCTCCGCCGCCCTGCAACCGGCAATTTTCGCAGAACTTTTCAAATGCGGCCCCGCTTGCGACCGAGTCTTCGACCATGCCTCGTGCTTCGTCCATCGAACCGCAAGCATTTGCCAGCAAAAGCATCCTTGAAGACAAGTCGAATGAAAGCGTTCTAAGATCCGCATTCAGCGGAGCAGAATTGCCGCGAAGTATCTGCAAACATTCAACGATCTCGACCGCATTGCCAACCGTTCGGCCCAGCGGCTGGTCCATGCATGTGACGACCGCTTCGGTTCTAACTCCGAATTCGGAGCCTGTCCGGACCATTGCAGTTGCAAGCATCTTCGAGTCTTCGATGCTTTTCATAAACGCACCGCTGCCGGTCTTTACATCGAGTACCAATGCATCAAGTCCTTCAGCAAGCTTTTTGGACATGATGGAGGCGACGATCAGCGGGATATAGGGAACGGTGGCTGTTGCGTCTCGAAGTGCGTACAGTTTCTTGTCGGCGGGAACTATACGGTCGGTTTGGCCGGTCATCGCAAATCCGCATTTCTCCAGTACTTGCGTGAATTCGGCCGTTGTAAGGCCAACGTTGTATCCCGGGATTGATTCAAGTTTATCCAGCGTCCCGCCGGTGTGGCCGAGCCCACGGCCCGAGATCATCGGCACGGCAACGCCGCAACTTGCAACGATCGGTGCAATTAACAGCGAAGTCTTGTCGCCAACTCCGCCGGTCGAGTGTTTATCAACTTTGGGGGCAGAAATACCCGAAAGATCGAGCACATCTCCTGAATGGAGCATTGCATATGTCAATGCGTTCTGTTCGTCCTCCGAAAGTCCGCGGATGAACATCGCCATAACGAGTGCCGAGATCTGATAATCGGCCCAAGTGCCATCGCAGACACCCTCAATAAAGGCGTCGATCTGAGTCCGCGAAAGTTCCTTTCCGTCTCGTTTTGCTGCGATTATCCGTTGTGGCCGCATCGTTTATGCAAATGAAAAAGCTGCCCAGAGTTTCGCACAAGGGCAGCGGTAAAGTCTATTTTCGCTTAGTTCAAACTTTTTGAAGGAGCACGATCGCTTCGGCCCGAATGGCCTCTTGCCGCCCAACAGCATCAACGCCTTCACTAGTCTTTGCCTTAACGCTGATCGCTGCCAGGTCGGTCTTTAGAAGGCCTGCAAGATTTGCTCGCATTGAGTCGATGTAGGGCTTGAGTTTTGGCGCTTCGAGGCTGACCGTTGAATCCAGATTCACGATGGCAAACCCGAGCTGTTGCGCCGTTTCAATTGCTCTATCAAGAAATACACTACTGTTCGCGTCTTTCCATAGTGGATCGCCCGGAGGAAAATGGGTACCTATATCGCCGAGTGCCAAACCTCCAAGGATCGCGTCAGTAATTGCGTGCAACAACACATCAGCATCAGAATGCCCATCTGCACCTAGATCTGATTCGATCGAAACTCCACCAATGATCAACGGCCGCCCGGCTTCCAGCCTGTGTATATCGTTTCCAAAACCGATCCTGAACATATTGTAAATCGAAAGGTTCTACTTTTTCGCTGAAGTCACGCATCATTCTTAAGTGGTCCCAAAAGAAATGCTCTAGCTAAGTCCAGGTCTTCCGCGTGGGTGATCTTGATATTTCGCGATCCTCCCGGGACCGAAGCGATGCGATATCCCAGCTTTTCAACAAGATAACACTCGTCCGTGATCTGATCGGTCAGATCTACACCTTCGAAAGCCTCACGCAAGATGGAATACTTGAAAGCCTGAGGCGTCATCGCGCGACGAAGCATTCTTCTGTCCACTGTGTGAGTTATCCAGCCTTCTTCTACGATCTTGATCGTATCGGTAACCGGTGCAGTAAGACATGCGGCTCCGGATTCGGTTGCTGCATCGATCACCCGCTTGATCTCATCATCGGTGATCATCGGACGGGCTCCGTCGTGCACTGCGACGATCTCGGTTCTCGGATCAGCTGCGTTAAGTCCGGCGAGAACCGATCCTGCACGCGTGCTCCCACCGGCGACGATCTTTGCGACCTTTTCGACCAAAGTTCGGTTCAGCCTTTCCGGAAATCGCTCAACCTCGTCAGAAGAAAGCACAACAATGATCTCAGATACACTTTCGCAATCAGCAAATCGCTCGATCGAATGCAGGATTATCGGCTTTCCGCCGATCTCAACAAACTGCTTTGGGATGTCGGAGCCAAACCGCTGTCCCGAGCCCGCCGCTACGATTATTGCCGTATTCATTAGTTGACTAAATTCCGAAGAAAGGTGTCAGCCTAGGAACTCGATTCGACCTCTTCGATTATCGTGGTCTGCCGCAGTTCACGGGTCGCCTTTCTGAAACCCATCGAACGAGAGTCGTGGATCGCAACATTTCCGGAATCGTTCTGGTCGTCTTTTTCTTCCCACAATCTTCCAAAGATCATCTTTCCGGCGGTTGTCTGCAGAACGCTGGTAACAGCAATATCCGCCGTTTTACCGATCAGCCGGCGAGCATTATCGATCACGACCATTGTGCCGTCGTCAAGATACGCGACGCCTTGGTTATATTCTTTGCCTTCTTTCAAAACAAAGACCCGCATTGCCTCGCCCGGCAGGACCACCGGTTTAACGGCATTTGCAAGTTCATTTATATTCAGAACCGCGACGCCCCGAAGCTGAGCAACTTTGTTTAGGTTGAAATCGTTCGTAACGATAACGCCATCCAGCTGTTTGGCAAGTTCGATCAGCTTTAGATCTACTTCTTTAACCGCAGGAAAATCGGTCTCGACAATTTGAATATCGAGTTTCGTGTTATTCCGCAGCCGCTGGAGCATATCCAGGCCGCGGCGGCCACGTTGGCGTTTTGACGAATCGGCTGAATCGGCGACCTGCTGTAGTTCCGCAAGAATGAAGGTTGGTATCACCAGTCCGCCGCTCAAAAAGCCCGTTTCTGCTACGTCGGCAATGCGGCCGTCAATGATCACAGAGGTGTCGAGAACTTTGAAATCCTGTTTGATATTCTTATCGCTAAAGATCCCTCCAAGGACCGAAAGGTCAAGAAAATCACCCTTTGCCGCCCCGACCATCAGACCTATATAGCCCATAAAGAAGCCAAGAGCGATCGTCAGAAAAACCTTCATCTGGCCGGGAACCGTACCGATGTCCTGAGCAGTGATCAGCATTCCGATTAGGTATGCTCCGACAATTCCCAGGATAGAACCTATCGCCGCCCCGATCAGTGTCTTCAGACTTGCCTGACGGGCTCTGAGTTCAAAGGCAACGATCAAAATGCCCATAAAGGCGCCAAAGATAGCCGAGACGATACGGACGTTCCGATCTTCGCCGATGACATCCTTCAGGTCGGTCCACGATTGGAACGGGTTAAGGAGAAATCCGATGCCGGCAAGCAGTCCAACGAATCCAATTCGAATGATGAGGACATCCCATTTCATTAACTTGATATTAACACGAACCTCTTTCGCCGAATAAACACTAAATGTTACGAATCCAATTATTTTATCCAAGACGGATCAACTGCCCGTTGATGGCAGTCGATTCGCCGGAAAGAAGAAACAGGACGACACGTGCAACATCGTCCGCCGCCGGCGTGGCCTGAGCAGGTTCTGATCGGTCGCTACGACCGTCCGGAACCAAATCGTCAGCACCGACCAACAGCGAATTGACGCGGAATTTTGCCGGCATTTGATCTGCAATGGCAGCTGTCGAATCAACCAGTTGCTTTTCGAACATTTCCCGTTTTGAAGGCTGATCAAGAGGACTGGGCTTTGGGTAAGTGAAAATATTGACCACCTTCGGCTTTGGCCTCTCACCCAAGAGATCAGCGAACCTAGCGACAATTTGCTCATATTCGCGGAAGGGCAATCCGTCGTTTCCTACTCGATCGTCTTTTTTAGAACCACGAAAGAGAGCCGAGGTATTTATCAGCATATCGATCCGGCCGAAAAATTCACTTGCTTTTCGAAAAAGCCGCTCTGGCGCGTCCACATCCGCAGGGTTCCAACTGCAGGTCTTGAATACGGTTCCCAGATCGGAAAGATCGGCAAGATAATCGGTTTCATTCTCAAACTGCTGGGTCACGCCAACGATAACGAATGAGCCGTTAAGTGCCAGCTGAAGTGCCACGGCTCGTCCGATCGGACCCGTTCCATCGGTGATCAGGGCGACTTTTTCGGCAAAAGCATGTGTCGAATGCACGCTCATATTTGAACGATATCCGACGATCGGCCTAAGTCAAAGCAAGACTATTCAAATGTGGCCTACACTTTTTTGAGATGGTGAAGTAATCTCGAATTTAAACCGGAATGGCGAAACAACCGACAACCATATTTGCTTGCCAAAACTGCGGCGGACAGTCGAGAAAATGGCTGGGGCAATGTCCTGACTGCGGCGAATGGAATTCAATGGTCGAAGAACGCTTTCGGCCAACCGCAGTTGCGGTCGGAGCCGGTCCGGGTGGATTTTCCGGAAGGGTCCGAGATACATCGCCGATCGCTTTTGGCGAGATAGAATCGCAGGACGACGCACGCGTGTCTTCAGGCTTTGAGGAATTCGACCGCGTTCTAGGCGGCGGCATAGTTGCGGGCTCGCTTGTTTTGATCGGCGGTTCTCCCGGAATCGGAAAATCGACGATCGTTCTGCAGATGGCCGAAAAGCTGTCACAGTCGGGCTCTTCGGTCCTTTACGTTTCCGGGGAAGAATCCGAACGCCAGATAAAGCTGCGAGGCGAGCGGCTCGGCGTAAATGCAGACAAATTGTTCCTTTTGCCTGAGACCAACCTTCAATCGGTACTTGCCCAGACTGAAAAACTTCGCCCGAATTTAGTGATCGTTGATTCGATCCAGACGATCTTCAGCGAACGGGTCGAATCGGCGCCCGGCAGTGTGTCACAGGTTCGAGAAGTGGCTGGCCAATTTATGATGTTCGCGAAGCAAACGGGGATCCCGGTCTTTCTAACAGGACACGTTACGAAAGAAGGTTCGATCGCCGGCCCCAAAACGCTCGAACATATTGTTGACACTGTTCTTTATTTTGAGGGCGACCGCCATTACAACCATCGAATTATCCGGGCAACAAAGAATCGTTTTGGAGCCGCGAACGAGATCGGAGTATTCGAAATGACGGGAACCGGGCTTGTGCCCGTCGGAAACCCGTCAGAGATATTTCTGCAAGAACGCCCGGAAAATGCCGCGGGTTCTGTTGTCACGGTTTGTATGGAAGGCACGAGGCCGATGCTCGTCGAGGTGCAAGCCCTCGTCAGTGGTTCGAAATTTGGAAGCGGAAGAAGAATGGCGCAAGGGTTTGACCAAAATAGGGCTTCACTTCTTATCGCGGTCATAGAAAAGAGTCTTGGGCTGCAACTTTCTGGCGATGATGTTTTCTTAAATGTTGCAGGAGGACTCGAAATAGAGGAACCAGCGGCAGATCTCGGCGTGATCGCATCGATCGTATCGAGTTTTCGCAACCTACAGATCCCGCCGGAAACCGCCGTTTTCGGTGAGGTCGGTTTGACCGGCGAGGTTCGTGGTGTGCTCCAGGCAGAAACTCGCGCTCGCGAGGCCCAAACCCTCGGGTTCAAAAAATTGATCATGCCGGAATCAAACAAAAAGGGGCTGGAAAAACTTCTTGGGATTAGGATAGTCGGGGTCAAGAATTTGGAAGAAGCGATCGACGAATTGTTCTAGAAACGATGAGTAAAACTGTTATTCAAGAAGGCGACGAAGGCGTTAGGCTGATCGTCAAGACCAAAAAAGGGAAACGGTCTTCATTGCCTACAAAACGGGCTGTGCCAACTCGATCTCCGGTACACGTCGTTTATGGCGGAGCCGACAGGTATACCGCGACGACCTCGCAAAAATTGGGTGGACTTGCTCTTAGATCGTTAAGTTCAAACGCACCGAATTTTGCAGAATTTGCGGCTGCCATCAAGCTTCCCGGCTTTGAAGCGCTGCCTGTAGCGCGGGAAGACATCGATCGCCTCGAGAAGAAAATTTTGAGAGGCCGATCAAAGGCAAAGGCCGAGAATCATAACGCTTGGCTCGCGTGGACGATCTATCAAAAAACGATCGCAAAGCTCCAAAGCGAACCAGTCGAGGATTTCCGGATCGACTTTGAGGACGGTTACGGATTCCGAGCTGATGAAGAAGAGGACAAGGACGCGAAACGCAGTGCCGGTGAGCTCGCAAAGGCTGCCGCCGATGGAACCATTACGCCATTTTGCGGGTTCCGGATCAAATCTTTCGCTCCGGAAACGTATGTCCGGGCCATACGAACTCTCGATGTATTTCTTGCTTCGTTCAGCGAAGCTCTATCTGTTCCGTTCCCAACCAACTTTGTCGTCACCCTGCCGAAGGTAACTGACCGGAAACAGGTTCGGGAACTGGCCGAGCGTCTTCGCAAATATGAGAAACGAGCAAACATTGCTTCCGGCACTATCGGTATCGAGGTAATGATCGAAACCCCGGAAGCCTTGTTTTCGCCAAATGGGACCGTTGCCCTCAATGGGATAGTCAATGCCGGAAAGGGCCGGGTGACCTCTGCCCACTTTGGAGCCTATGACTATACAGCTTCGCTCGGGATCTCTTCGACATCCCAGCATATTCGCCATCCTGCTTGTGACTTTGCCCGTCAGACGATGCTTGTTTGCTTGACACCTTTGGGAATTCGCCTTTCCGATTCGGTAACGACACTTCTGCCAGTACCGGTGCATTCCGGCAGTCGGCTGAATTCGGCTCAAAGAATCGAGAATCGCCTCTCCGTTCACGCTGGCTGGGCCGAACACTTTTCGAACGTTGGCCGTTCGATGTCGGAAGGGTTCTATCAAAGTTGGGATCTGCATCCCAACCAGCTTCCGGCGAGATTTGCAGCGGTGTACGCGTTTTATTTGAGCGGGATGGACGCTCAGGCTCAAAGATTAAGAAGTTTTTTGGATAAAGCGACCCAGGCAGCACTCACAGGCAATGTTTTCGACGATTCTGCTTCTGCTGAGGGCCTGATGAATTATTTCCGCCGAGCGATAGCTTGCGGGGCGATCACAGAAAAAGAGGCTTGTTCGGTGACATCACTTACAGTTTCGGAGCTGTCGACTTCGCTTCACGAATTGGCAGCGAGGCGTTAGCTTCGTGCTCGTGTTCAAATTATTCGCTTGCCATCACTTCGTCGAGCATTCTTTCGCGAACTTGTCGATCAGTTTCTTTTTCCCGTGAAAGTGGAGCTGAAGGATTTGGCTGGGCAAACGGATCCACCTCGATCGGCAGTCCCTCGATTTCGAGTCGGTTAGCGATGATCGACGAGATAAGTTCCTGTTCAAATTGCGAAATATCAGTGAAGCGGACTCCGATGCCGGAATTATCGAATCTGTATATCGCCTTGCAGGCAAGCGGCAGACGATTTTGATTAGGCAGTTCTATTTCAAGCCGAAACTCGTCGCCGGGATAGATATTCTCCTCCCAATCTGTAAAACACCCTCCAATACTGATCTGCTGAAGCTGCGTTTCCTGGCGGTCGCCATATGATGAAACTAGGGTCGCTGGAATATCAAGCGAAAACCGAATGTGCTGGCGTTGATTGATTGACATGGGGTTGGACGGCCACCGAGTGAAGGGAGTTGAACGGCCTCTTCAATTGTAAATCGATTCGCCCAGTTAAATCAATGATCTTTTTTCTAGAGCGGGCCGGGCCATGGTTCGCAGCTGAGTAGTTTGTGCCGATGTCGCATATGGCACCTTCGGGAAACTTGGAAAGCAAAAAAGAGAGCCGACAGATCTTCGGAGTTCTATCGGCTCTCGGGTTTTATGACCAGCATTTATCTGACGAACGAGCTCGGGACGGGGACGTCGCCGGTTGAGCCGAATTGTTGGATCTGAGTGCCGGAGGTCGAGCCCT
>CAZXTS010000116.1:0-9346 GCA_964643745.1 uncultured Chloracidobacterium sp. | reverse complement strand
AAGGTTCCAGGTATTAGAATTATTGCATGCGAGATAATGACCTGACCGACCGCAATACCGAAAAGACGGAAACAGCGATCATTCGCCGGATGCGTTCGCCGCGGCGGATCAGTATTGAAACAGCTGAAAAGATATTCTTTGATGTCGCCGCGTTCAAACTCGACCGAAAACTCGGCATCCGCGAACACCTCGCCGTCGAACGCAATTTGAAGGTCGTAACCTTGTGGCCCGAAATTCTCGATTAAGATCATTTGGAAGCGGCTCTTCTAAATAGCCCTCGCCAGAACTTTGAGCTGACAAAGAAAAGCAAGAACCCGGACAACAGCGTGACAATTCCCAAGGCCGAAAATCCCCGCAGCAGATAATTGTTTATGTTATCGCGTTCTTGAAAATCCATCGTGTGCAACATCCAAAGGAAATCGAATATTCTCCAATTGCCCGTTCGAAATGCACCGATCTGCCCGGTCTGAGCAGATAGGTATACGGTCAAATTGTCCGTGTTCTCAAACGAAACGGCCCAAGCCGGAAGCGGTTTCTCGCGATATTCATGGTGTCCGCCTACGTTCTCCTTCGTAATAAAAGCGACACTCTTGACCGGCTGTGGCGAAGCCATCGCGGCCGTCGCGATCTGTATGGCCTCGTCGTTCGTGATGGCCGGTCTTATCACACCGGTTAATGCATTTGCTATCGCAAATTCTTCCTCGTTGCTGTTTGTCCGGTAACCTATCTCGTAATGTGGCGTTTCAAAAAGATCGATAAGTCTGATCTTCGTGATCGCCGAAGCACTCCCGGACGCGACCAATTCTTCCGTTGCTAACATCGGCGAGATCAATGGTTTCGAAAGATCGACTGAACGCGAACTTTCTTTGCGCAAATGATCGCCGCGTATTTCCTTGATGTTCGTCCAGCTGAAATAAAGCCCGCCTACCGTCCAAAAGACGAACTGAATGCCTATAAAAACACCGAGATAGCGGTGCGATTTGCGTATGTAATGTTTGTAATTGCGCCGTTCCATCTTAGTGTTTGTGCCCCTCGTTCCGCTTTAGGCCCTTTTGAATTTCTTCGCGAACAAAACGCACAATTTCTTTAATTTGTTCGGGTGTCAGCTTCTCCCGAAATGCCGGCATTTCCTTCTTTTTGCCCAGCGATTTCCCGTTTGTCACTGTCTCGATGAAGTCCGCTTCAGAATGGTCTAAGGCGTGGCCGGACGTTAACGGGATGCCTTTTTCAGCCCCTTCGCCGGTCGGCCCATGACATTCGGCACAACTTATCTTGTAAATGTCGCGGCTATCTATTAACGCCACCACGCCAACTTTTACGAACTTGGTAAACGTCAATTTCGAGCCCTCGCGGAGCAGTTCAAATTCGACCTTGTCGCCCGGCTTTAGGCCGTCGAGCAAAGCCTTGTCGGCGACCGGTTCGGTCATCTCCATTGCGGGCATATAACCCGGAATGTCTTCGTGGTCAACAGTGACCCTGCCGCCGTCGGGATCAACCCCGCGGATCACTCCGACCGACGTATAAGTTTGAGTGTCGATCACTGCTGAACTATTTGTCGGTGAGGTCTCATTCCCAGCGCAGGAAAAGGAAACAGCGATACACAAAAAACTGAGTAAAAAGCGTGTTTTGCACATAACGTCCATCCTTGATTTGCGATACACCAAATGCTGTCTTAAGCCGGTGAATGTCGTTTTGCTTTCCAATATTCGTTGGAAATTCGATGGTAGTGCCTGATCGTTGCGATGACGTGGATCTCAAGGAAGATACACGTCAACCCTTTCGACAATTGCGAAATCGTTCGAACGGCACATTGATAAAGTTTGCTAATTAAAGAGAGAAAGGCGGGGCGCGCGGCTGGGCAGAATTCGAGACATCATTCAGATCGCGCAAGCGCGGCTCTGAATAATTGGCTAATGTGGCGGCTTTGGTAGGCGGTCTTGCAAGATCCGTAAAAGAAAAATGTGATGTAGCTAAGGCTACAGTTTCGAATCGTACGGAATTCGAACCGATCTTGAGACCAGAAAACGAAACTTGAGGCACGTCCGGAGGTCGCGGCGCTCGTGGAAATTCGGCAAAAACTTGTTCGCCATTCGAACCAAAACTGAAGAACAGATCTTCAAGATCTACATCGAACTTAATGTCAAGACCCGTTCTAGAAAGCTGAAGTAATCGATCAATGAAGGCAGATTTCTTCGATGTGGTCGAGCATATCTCGTCCAGTGGATCGTTCTTGGGAATAACCTTCGGCGGATGCGGACTTACCCACTTTTGCTGAACAGGGCAATAGACCAAGGCATCCTTTGGATCTTCGAATTGTCGGGCAACGGCAAGCTGTGAGAAAAAGGCACAGGCGACCAAGACCATCGAAAATATTCGCGAAGAATTTAGGAACGTCTGAGCCATTAGTTTCTACGCAAAGGTTATCATTCGCTTGGAACAGAACTCAACCTGCGGTAATATTAGGTTGGCCTTAGTGCCCGTTCGGCAAGGCTAATATTTGGCGGGTTCGTCTATCGGTTAGGACGCGAGATTCTCATTCTTGAAAGACGGGTTCGATTCCCGTACCTGCTACCAAATTCGTCAAGTTAAAGTTAAAAAGGCAAAAGTAAAAATTAAGACTGGTTCTTAAAGTTTTTACTTTTGCCTTTTTATTTTTGCCTTTTAAGGTGTGGTGCCCTCGGTAGGATTCGAACCTACAGCCAACAGATTATGAGTCTGCTGCTCTAACCATTGAGCTACAAGGGCGAGCAATCTTTGATGTTAAAATATCGAAAGCGATCTCGCAACCAAAGGACTATCAGAGTAAAAGCGGTCGCAGCAAATGACATTCTCTGATCTTGCCAATTCGCTGATCGAGATCTGGGAGCAAAGATGCGGCCCGCTCGGCTACAAAACTCGATCGGATGGCTTCCGCAATTTCCACCTCGTTTTTGCCTTCCATAAGCTCCTCAACGAGGAACAGATCAAGATCATCGAACCCGATGATACCAAGCATATTCTCACCGCCGACTCGGGCATGACGGATGGTTGAAAGTTCATAGACCCAATCAAGGATCTTTACTTTCGGATTACTTTCAGGAAATCGATCGCCGATAAGTTTATTGATAAGCGCCTTGTCGTCAACGTTAAGCAACAGTGCCAGGAAAAAGCGAAGCTCACCGCTTGTAACCAATCTACGGACTTTCAGTACAGCATTGATCTTCTCGCGAGCCGCAAAAACTTCGCGGTAAACTTTGCCGATGACGGGTTCTTTTTGCTCAAAACAAGAAAGAGCGTTCCCGAACCGAGTTTCATTGGTCGTTACGGAAAAAATTTCGGCCAGTTGGTTCGAAGTCGAATATTTATTCAGTTCCGCAAGAATGTAATAAACGCTCTGAACATCATTCGATTCGATCGTTTGTTGGATCAACGTGTCGAGATCTTCCGGTTCGATCCGAGCAAGTGCAGAAAGTACCTGTAGCCGCCGCGTATTACACTCATCGTCATAGAACGTATTTAATGCGAGGCCAGGCTTGTGATATTCGAACTGCGGAAGTTCAAGCGGGCTATTTGTCGTTCGGACGATCAGCGTCACCGAGGGATACTCCAAATGGAATAGCGAATGGATATATTCACGTCCTGCCACGATCGGCTGAACCATACCTTCGTTCAACAACTCCGATTGCCGTAAGCGCATTCGCCCGATCTTCATATGCGCGTTGACCGGCATCTGCTCCTCGAAATCGTAAACGCTGTGTAAGCTTGAACCTTGAAGTACCTGAAATGCACCGCAAAATGAATGGTGATGGATCGCGGTGGTTCCCTCAAACCAGAAATATACGTCGATATGAAAGCGAGCCGCGGCAAACAGCGTTATCGGCGGATCGCCGAAATTACCGCGAGGATCGAACTGTTTCGGAAGCGATCTTTGCTGCAGCGTCCATCTTAGAATATCAAGGGAGCTGAAGGCATCATGCAAAGCCGCAACAGTGAGTGCTTCGGCTGCGATGTCAGGCAGCCGAGCCTCATCGTAGTTGGCCGCACGCCACCGATCTTCGACCGCGGATCCAAGTGCTTTTATAGATTCTTCGATCGTCATATCCCTTGGTCGAAGGTTGGCGGCGGCGGCGGCGGTGAAGCATCGGCTCCCGCCGGGATCTCGTCACTGAACCTACTGGCGTACTTTAGTACCCTCAACATCGCTATGGCGCTCAACACCAGTCCCACGACCGAAAACGCAAGCGGCAGAAAGAAACCCACATCTCTTTCAATATTGTAAGACCCTGCACCGCCAACAAGCATGATAACTACGACTGCGACCATCGCCATGAACGGGTAGACCCACTGAAAAAAGATGCCGAACGCGATGTTGATGAAGACAAGAAGACCGGCATTCTTACCGGTTTCTTTTGCACTCGAATACGCATGCTTTGAAAAGATCGCGATCGCGGCAAGCCCAACGACCGTTAGTATGATTCCATACATAGTTCCTATGCCCTCACCATGACCGGCGGTTAGGATGAACCCAACTGACCACGACAGACGTTTCTAAATAGACAAAACATCTGCTATATTTCCCTAACTCTCTTCAAATCTCAAACTTAGGTAGAGGAAAAACCAAATGAGCGCAGCAACTGATGCCGGAAATTCCAATTCCAACGGAGGCTTTTTCGGTCATCCGAAGGGGCTTTCGACTTTGTTCTTCACAGAAATGTGGGAACGCTTTTCGTTTTACGGCCTTAGGCCTTTGCTTACGCTGTTCATGATCGCCGCGGTGACACAGGGCGGCTGGGGCTGGGACAGAAGCGAAGCTGGTGCGATCGTTGGTATCTACGCTTCTTGTGTTTATCTTTCATCGCTGCCGGGCGGTTGGATCGCAGACAAGTTATTGGGACTACGGCGAGCGGTACTTTACGGCGGAGCTCTCATATCGTTAGGCCATTTGACCATTGGTATCTCGGGCCTTGTCGAACACAAATTGCCGTTCTTTCTCGGGTTGATATTTATCGTGCTCGGCACGGGTCTTTTAAAACCGAATATTTCGGCAATGGTCGGCGACCTTTACCCTGAAGGCGGAGCCAGGCAGGATGCCGGCTTCTCCATATTCTATATGGGCATCAATATCGGTGCTTTGATCGGCCAGTTCATCACGGGATTTTTGGGTGAGCAGATCGGCTGGCATTGGGGATTTAGTGCGGCCGGCGTTGCGATGTTCATCGGACTTATTCAATTCTGGCTGATGTCCCCAAAAACGCTGGGCAATATCGGATCCGAACCGACCCGTCATCCTGATCCTGCTGTACAGACAAGGCAAGAAAACCAAGTAAAGCTCTTTACAGGCATTGGCCTCGGGCTACTTACACTTGTCGTAGTTCTTGTCGCAACCGGAGTGTTGACCATTAATGCACCTGTGGTAGGAACATATCTGGCATATGCATTGATCGCGATAGCCTTTGCCTATTTCGCCTATCTATTCATTTTTGGCGGCCTGAGCGGTGATGAAAAGAAGCGTGTGGTCGTGATTGCGGTCCTCTTCGTATTCGCGGCCATTTTCTGGTCCGCTTTTGAACAGACCCCGACCGCCTTGAACCTATTCGCGTACGATTTTACTGAGCGAATGATCGGCGGGTTCGAGGTGCCCGCAACATGGTTTCAGACGATAAACTCAGCTTTCATTATTTTGCTGGCTCCTTTGATCGCGGGATTCTGGACCTTCCTCGGTCGAAGACGTGTAGAACTTTCAAGCCCGACCAAGTTCGCCATCGGCCTGGGCTTTGCGGCGATCAGTTTCCTGATCATGATCTTTGCTGCAAACACCGTTATCGCAGGCGGCGGATTGGTCAAGGTCTCGGCGATGTGGCTGATAACCTTTTATTTCTTCATCACGCTCGGGGAGCTTTTCATCAGCCCTGTCGGTCTTTCATCAATGACCACACTATCGCCCAAACGTTTTGTCGGACAGATCATGGGCATTTGGTTCATTGCATCCGCTTTGGGAAATCTGATCGGGGGCCTTGTTGCGGGTAACGTTGATCCCGAAAAGCTCGAGCTAATGCCCAAGCTTTTCACCACGACGACATTGTTCCTCGGGGGAGCCGCTGTGGTATTGGTCATCCTTGCAGTGCCGATCGCGCGTATGATGAAAGAACGGAAAGGTACTGAAGAAATGATCGATCCGACCCAAGAGGTGCCAGATCTGCCTAAAGAGGAGTGACGAGAGCCTTTGTAAGTTTAGATTGCCGGGCACTTTTATAATGGGTGCCCGGTTTTTTATTCTTGTACGCGTGATCTGTACGCCATCGCGGCCTCGGCGGCTCCGGCGTGCATTATCTCTGGTTTGTGGTATTTCCAGTGTTTTTCGAACTCTTCATCTGAAAGCTCTGGCAGTTCGCCCCGAGTTTTTTCTTTTAAATAATTTTCGGCCCATTCGCGCATTTCGGGAATCGTATTCAACGCTGTGCGTGCTCCGTGCATCATATTGTCTCGTTCCATCGATTTGGTCTCCGTATGGTAGATTAAATCTGTTCCTGTTTATCAGGGTAAATCTCGGCGGACCTAATTTACAAGCGGAGTTTTTTAAGTGAAAAGAATCTTACCTGCCCTTTTAGCCCTTTGCGCAATATTCTCGTCAACAATTTTGGCACAAACGGCTGCCCGTCCGGTTCCTGCACGAACCGCGCCGGTTCAGGCCGATTTCAAGGTCCCATTCGTCAATAAAAAATTGGCCAATGGTCTTGAAGTCATAGTGCTTCCGGATTCGAGCATCCCGCTCGTGACTGTCGAACTTGCGGTCCGAAATGGTTCGTTCACCGAACCGCCGGAATTGAACGGCCTTTCGCATCTTTACGAGCATATGTTTTTTAAGACCAATGGCGCTATCGCGGTGTTTCGCTGCGATATGGCCAGGTCCTATGGTCGTATGGATATTTTCAATCAAATGAACTGCAACGACCATTTGAAACTGCGTTCGCAGCTTGGTGATATCGGCTATTTGAGCGATCTCGACAAGGCCGGCTACGTCCGAAACGGGACCACGCAGGAAGAGTATGTGAATTTTTTCTTTTCGACTACAAGCGAGCATCTCCGCACGATAATGCGGTATATGCGTGATGCAACGCTATTTCCCAGCTTTGACGAACAGGAATTCCAGCAGGAGATACAGGTCGTGCTCGGCGAACTCGACCGGCAGATGTCCGAACCATTTTATTATCTTGACCGTACGCTGATGGACAATCTGTTCTACAAGTATCCGTCAAGGAAAAGTCCGGGCGGTACGCGCGAGACGGTCGCTTCGGCTACGACCGAGAAGATGCGCCTGATCCAGGCACGTTACTACGTTCCAAACAATTCTGCCCTGATAATAACCGGCGATGTCCAGCCCGATGATGCTTTTAAGTTGGCTGAGGAACTCTTTGGCGTTTGGCAAAAAGGTGAAGATCCGTTCGTAAAATTTCCGATCGTCGAGCATCCGCCGCTCGAGAAAAGCAAAGGCCTTATCGTTGAGCAAGATGTTGAGAATGTCGTTATCCAGATCGGCTGGCATGGCCCTTCGATCGGGAAAGACAACGACGGTACATATGCAGCCGATGTTTTCTCGTTCATCGTTGAGCAGTCGAATTCAAAACTCCAGCGGTCGATCGTCGATAGCGGACTCGCCGCAGGGCTAAGCGTTCACTATTACACACAGCAGAACACGGGCCCGATCCGCTTTACTTTAGTGACCTCGCCGGACAAGGCAAAGGCAGCCATTGCAAAGCTTTATGCCGAGATCGCTCGGTTCGGGTCGCCAAACTATTACACGCGCGAAGAGTTATCGAACGCGAAAACACTGCTTGAAGCCGAAGACCTTTATCGGCGGGAAAAGCTAAGTGATTATACGCACGCGTTGGGCTTTTGGTGGTCTTCTACAGGGATCGATTATTATCGTGACTATCACAAGAATCTTCGCGCCGTTTCGCGTGCCGACATCACGAAATATGTACGAAACTATATCGTCGGAAAACCGCACGTGGCGGTCGCAATGGTCTCGCCTGCAGCAAGAAGCGCCGCAAAATTGACGGAAGCCGATCTGATCGGAAAATGATCAAATTAATTCATTTATGAAAGTGTCGTTATTAAGTTCATTCGTTCGCCCCGCTTTGTTTTTTCTTGCGGTTTTGATCGCCGGGCAGTCGGCTCTTGCCCAGAGTTCGGCCGACATCACTGAATTTGACGTAAACGGGCTAAAGGTGATCGTCAAAAAGCGCCCTTCGTTCCCGACAGTTTCGGCCGGGCTTTTTGTCCGAGGCGGCGTTCGGAACCAAAAGCCGGAGCGGGCGGGTATCGAATCGCTCACGCTTGGTGTCGCGACCGAAGCTAGCGCTAAATTTCCCCGCAATGTGCTTCGGCGCGAAATGTCAAGGACCGGCAGTGTATTAGGCGGATCGTCCGGTTACGATTTTGGCGTCCTTTCTCTTACGTCCACGCGGCCGCATTTTGACAAGACCTGGGAGATATTCACCGATATCGTGTTGAACCCTGCTTTTACTCAGGCAGACCTCGATCAGGTCCGCGACCGTACACTTACCGGACTTCGAAATCGCGGTGTCAGCCCGGACGACGCTTTGAACATGTTCGAATCGCGAACTCTCTATGCCGGACATCCTTACTCGATCGAACCGACCGGAACTATCGAAACTCTGCAGAAGTTAACACGTGCGGATCTTCGTGCCTATCACAAGTCTCTATTGCAAACATCGCGTTTGCTGCTGATCATTGTAGGCGACATCGACCCCGCCGTTTTTCGGAAACAGGTAGAGGCGTCGTTCGGCAAGCTTCCGAAAGGCGATTATAAGGAGACGGAACTTCCGCAACTCTCCTTTGAACGGCCAACGCTGGATATATCAGAACGAAGTCTCCAGACGAATTACGTGAAAGGCGTTTTTGCGGCTCCATCATTGGCTCATCCGGACTATTATGCGATGCGCGTCGCGATGACGATACTGCAAAGCCGTGTTTATCAAGAGGTTCGTGTACGCCGGAATTTGTCATATGCGCCAAATGCCGAAATGGACAATTCGGCGGCCAATTCGGCACACATATATGTCACCGCCTCTGATGCCAATCAGTCTGTATCGGTAATGCTCCGCGAAATAGATTCAATGAAAAGAGAATTGATCGACGCCGAACAGGTCGAGGGCATCCCCGGATATTTTTTGACGACCTATTTTCTTCAACAGGAAACGAACGCCGCACAGGTAGCCGAACTTGCGCGGTATGAGCTATACGGCGGCGGCTGGCGGCGGTCTCTGCTTTTCCTCGACGGCATCAAGAACGTAACTCCCGCTGATATCCGCACCGTCGCGAACAAATATTTCAAGAATATCCG
>CAZXTS010000115.1:0-9405 GCA_964643745.1 uncultured Chloracidobacterium sp. | reverse complement strand
GATGCCCTGAGTGCAGGCGGGATTATTGCGACCACACGCTGTTGTGTTGTGTTGTCTTGATGACGGCAATTCACCTCTCGAGGATTCGCGATTTAGGGATTTTCTGAAACGGATGGGCTTGCCGAATGAAAAACGCGAGTATCGAGATCTGATTGCTTAGAAATGAGAGATAACTCTGAGATTCGGGAATAATACTCCATACTCAAAACTGAGTACCAATTATATGAATCTAGAACCTAACCCGCCGAACTCTCTCTACGCCATACTCTCGAAGATCGACGAGGGCAGGATGCTAGAGATGCATCCGACGAAAGATACGGATCTTGACCGCATGACCGCAATCAAATTCCTTTCTGAAAAACTGAGCGGGGATCGGATTGGCTGATGGATTTCGAACTGGGACATAATGATCGAAAGAGATCACTGATGAAGTATAAGGAGACCTATTTAATGTTGACACAAAACAAGACCAATTTGCTGCTCGTGGTTTTTTTGATTTTGCTACTCACCATCGCCTGTAGTTTGGATGGGGAATCCGGCACAGAGGTGACTAAAAATGAGGAAGTTTCCAAAACCGACGCGAGTACCGAAACCATCCCAGACGACGAGGTTTTGCCTGAAGATGATCCCGGTGAAAACACTGCAAATGGCCCAACAACAGTCAGTTTTGGTAAAGGGAAGACCTCCAGGACCTACAAAAAGTCCATCACGAGCGGAGAATCCCATATCTACTACTTGACGGCTTCTTCGGGTCAGACGATGGATATCGAGATAAATTCTCCGCAGGAGAATGCCGGGTTTACGGTTTACGATCCGGCCGGAAATGAACTTTCGGCTGCGGAGGAAACCACTGAAGTAAGAAACTTCAGCGAGGAATTAGCCGACTCCGGAAGACACAAGATCGTAGTGTCATCGGGCCGAAATGTCGCTTACAGTATTACTTTCAGCGTCTCCGCCAAGCCCAGAGCTCTGACAGCGGCCGAAGCCGACGGCGGTGCAAATAAAACGGTCAGATTTGGTAAAGGACGGACATCAGCGACTTATAGTAATTCGGTAATTCGAGGCGACCGCGACACATATAATCTCAGTGCTGGTGCGGGCCAATTTATGACTGTTTCGATAACTTCCGTGGAAAACAATGCCAGTTTTCAGATCGTTGCCCCGAATGGCGAAGATCTGGTTTCGGATGATACTAACTGGACGGACGAACTTCCCCGCACGGGGAATTACAGAATAATCGTCGGGTCAGGCCGTGGGAACGCTACTTATACGATAACGTTCAAAGTGGTTCAATCACCGATTGATCATTGAAACCGACGTCCGCTAAAAAATGCGAAAGAAGCGGGACAGAAAAGTAGTTTATAAACAGCGGATCGGGCGATAGAGATTTGACGAACGACCGCTTCGACCCACGAGGCTGTTTCGATCGCTGGGTCGCATTCGATTTGTTTTACCTTTCTTATGTGGTTTTGGTTAGTACTTTAAATGAAAAGATGCCCTTAATGTAGGCGGGATTATTACGACGATACGTTGCTGTATTGTATAGAGGATGGAAATGCGCTGCGTCGCACCAAAGACGGAGGAGATATTATGCAATTGAGATCGGTCTTTACAATTATTTTCAGCATCTGTCTTGCTGGTATAGCGACCGGACAGGAAAAGCCGTGTCCGACGGCGTCGAAGTTTGGCCCGGATGATCAGATCGGCAACGTCAACTACATCACACCTGCGAAAACGCTTGCGGCATCGAAGCTGGTGACGACGGGCAAAGCCTACCGCCTTGGGATCGAGACGAATAAGAGTACGCCCGCCTTTGGGACACGCACGTTCAGCATCACGGTCGTCCAGCCGGGTCAAGCAGGCGGTGCTAGCTTCGGCCCAAATAAAGCCACTTATAACGATGACCTCATTACGGGGTGGGTTGGAATTGGTACACAGATCGATGGCTTTGGCCATATCGGCATCGACGACCTTTATTTCAATTGCAATCGAGGCAAAGATTTTGCCCAGGTTGACGGGCTGAAGAAGCTCGGTATCGAGAATGTTCCGGCTATTGCTACACGTGCAGTCTTGCTCGACATGGCAGGATATTTTGGAACCGATATTGTGAAGGAAGGCGTCGCTTTTAACCGGGCCGAGATCGAAGGTGCAATGAAACGGCAGGGAATAAGCTCGATCGAAAAGGGCGACATCGTACTTCTCTACACCGGCTGGATGAGCCTTTTGGGCAAGGACGACAAGCGATTCATCACAGCCAACTCAGGCCTCGGACGCGAAGGAGCCCGCTATCTCGCCTCGCTGGGCGTCGCCGCGGTCGGTGCCGATACAGCAAATTTCGAGGTCATCCCATTCGAAAAGGATGCGGGACTTTATGAAGTTCATCAGATACTTCTGGCCTTAAATGGGATCTATATTCTCGAAAACTTAAAGCTCGACGAGATGGCACGAGACAAGGCCTGGGAGTCATTCTTCACCTTAGGCCCGGCCCGCATCACCGGCGGCGTGCAGGCATGGATAAATCCGATCGCTATCAGGTAGCGATATTAACGGCAAAGTTGGGCGAAGTATTTGACAGACAGATACAAGACGAACGAGACGCTACAACGAATCTATGAAACGATGCTCTTAATGCAGGCGAGATTATTACGACGACACGCTGCTGTATTGTCTCATCGGCGGTGTCATGTTGGTTCAGGGCAGTGCCCTCGCTGAGATCAAGGCCGCATTGCAACGGCCGGTAGGAATCTGAGGAGATTATATGACAATGAATGAAAAGGTCGCGTTGATCACAGGCGCGAGTAGCGGGATCGGGAGGGCGACGGCATTGGCTTTCGCCGCTAAAGGGGCGAGCGTCGTTTTAGCGGCAAGGAGGCAGGAGGAACTCGATTCGTTGGTTGCGGAGATCGAATCTGCCGGCGGGAAAGCGACGGCGATCAAGACGGATGTGTCCAATGCGAAGGACGTCGAGCAGATGGTGGCTCACGCTATCGAAACATACGGGCGGATAGACTATGCGGTGAATAACGCCGGTATCGAAGGCCAGATCGCGAACATTGTCGATCTCGAGGAAGAGGACTGGGACAAAGTTCTCGACATCAACCTGAAAGGTAACTATCTGTGCCTGCGATACGAGGCACGGGCGATGCTCAATGGCGGACACGGCGGAGCGATAGTCAACGTCGGGTCGGTAAACTCTTTTCTCGGTTTCGGGTCAGGAGCCGCGTATGTTGCGTCAAAGCACGGACAGGTCGGCTTGACGACAAGCGCGTCAGCCGAACTTGCGCCGCACGGCATCAGGGTCAACATCGTCTGCCCCGGCTTTGTCGATACGCCGATGCATCACCGGATCCGCGGCATCATCGGCGACGAACCTTTCGATAATGCCATGGTGCCGCAGGTTCACGTCCGGCGTGTCGGCAAACCGGAAGAGATAGCCGCCGCGATCCTGTTCCTTTGTTCCGACGAAGCAAGCTACATAACTGGCACTACTCTTACACCGGACGGAGGATTTACGATGACGGTTTAAATAGCGTAGGCCGGAGAACGACGATATGAAGAAACAACTTACATTCCTTTTGCTGATGACAATGACATTCGCGTTCGCTTTTACTGCGAATGCGCAGACTGCCCAACCTCGAGTTGACGAGCTTGACCGATACATTGGAGCAGCACGGAAAACGTGGGACATTCCAGGCATTTCGGTTGCGGTCGTTCAGGATGGCAAAGTGCTGCTCTCAAAGGGTTATGGCATTCGCAATATCGGTAATCCCGAGGCCGTTGACAACCGAACGCTCTTTGGCGCGATGTCAACGACCAAGGCGATGACCGCCGTCGCGATGGGATTGCTTGTTGACGAAGGCAAGCTAAAATGGGACGACAACGTCATCGACCACCTTCCTGGATTCAGGGTCAATGACCCTTATATCACGAGCCAGCTAAAGGTGCGCGACCTTTTCACACACAACGCCGGTATGCCGAACACCGACATTTTGTGGGCGTGGGCCTTTGATTATTCAAGCGATGAAATTCTCAGACGAATGCAGCACGTTTCGCCGGTATATCCATTTCGCGGCGGATTTGTGTACCAGAACGTAATGTATTTGGTCGCGGGCAAGATCATCGAAAAGGTCTCGGGAATGACGTGGGAGCGGTTCATGATGGAACGAGTATTCGCGCCGCTTGGAATGAAGAACACATTTGCGACGATCCGCGGCGGACTAAGCTACGCAAACCGTTCGTCGGCTCATTATAGGATCGACGGCAAGGTCGAGGTCATTCCCGAAATGTATGCCGATGAGATCGGCCCGGCGGGCTCGGTTTGGTCAACCTCCGACGATATGGCGATCTGGATGAACTTCCTGTTGAACAACCACAGGGTGGACGGCAAGCCGTTCGTTAGCCAAACAATATTGAACGAGATCTTTCGCCCGCAAGTTATGACGACGCCTGCCGCGTATCCGACGTATAGCATTCTGAAACCAAACTGGGCGACATACGGATTGGGCTGGTTTCAGCACGATTACCGCGGGCTGAAGGCTGATATTCACACGGGTAGCCTTGCGGGCAGGACCGCGATAGTTGGTTTGCTTAGGGACAAAAAGGTCGGCGTTTACGTCTTTGGCAATATCGATCAGACCCAGCTCAGGCATGCACTTGTTTACAAGGTGTTTGACATCTTCGGTTTCGACGATCCGAAGGGCCGCGATTGGAGCGTGGACTTCAAAAAGATGTACGACGAGCTCGAAGCGAATGCTGAAAAGCAATCAAGCACACAGCTCGCCGCGAACCTGAAAGATACGAAGCCGAGCCGGCCTCTGTCCGCCTATGCGGGGCGTTACCGCGACGACTTTATAGGCGAGATCGAGGTCAGGTTTTCAAACGAAAAACTTCGTCTGATGATAAACGGCAAGCCCGTCGGAGAACTCGAACATCGACAGGTCGATGCATTCAACGTGAAGTGGGAGCAAAGGTGGCGCGGAATCTCTATCGTGACATTCAACCTCAACCCTGTGAACGGCAACGTTACTGGCGTTCAGGTCGCCGGGCGTACGCTCAACCGTGTCTCCTGATAGGCCAGATCAGCCCGAACTCGTGCACACCAGATGGAGGAGAAATGAAAATCGCACGCCCTACGAGATTCGCTCACATCGTTTACCGCACTCGGCGTTTTCAAGAAATGCTCGAATGGTACTCGACCGTTTTCGATGCTCGCATTCAGTTTAAGAACCCGGCACTTGCGTTCATGACCTATGATGACGAGCATCATCGTTTTGCGTTCGCGGATATGAACGTTTTGCAGCCTGACGGCAGCGATATCGAAAAGAGCGATGCAATTGGCGTTGACCATGTCGGCTATACCCTCGCGGGCATTGGCGACCTGTTGGAGAATTGTGCTTTGCTCAAGGCGAGAGGCATCTCGCCCTACTGGTGCATTCACCACGGCATAACTTTATCGATGTATTACTCCGACCCCGACGGGAATCAGATGGAGTTCCAGGTCGATCTTTTGAGTTCGGGTGACGAGGCGAGCGCCTTTATGAAAACGGGCTTTGAGGTCAATCCGGTCGGCGTCGAATATGACCCGGACGAGATGCTCGCGGGCTTCCGAGCCGGAAAACCCGAAACGGAACTGCTGTCATTTTATAACGGTGGTCCGGTATCTCCGATCCGGGGATCGATCTCGACAATGATGTAACGGTCCAGTTAAATTACTTCCATTATCTCCGCGAGAGGCTTGCGTTTGATGTCCGGCACTTTGGCATCTTCCGCAGGATAGCCGACAGGTATTAGGACGAACGGCACTTCGTTCTTCGGCCTTCCTAATATTTGCTGAAGAAACCGCATTGGGCTGGGCGTGTGGGTCAGAGTTGCCAAACCCATGTTATGAAGTGCGGCCAATAACATTCCGACGGCGATGCCGACCGATTCTTGTGAGTAGTAGGTAGGCTCGGTCTCACCGTTCTCCTCGACCGAAGTGATGCGAAAGACGACGATCAGATACGGCGCGATCTCGAGAAACGGCTTATGCTCGTCCGTCCCGAGCGGTGCCAGCCGCCGCAACCATTTCTCGCTCATCCGGCTGGTATAGCTTTCACGTTCTTCCTTCTCGGCGGCTTCGCGTATCTTGCGCTTTACTTCCGGATCGCGGACAACAACGAACCGCCACGGCTGCATATTCGCGCCCGATGGAGCCGTACCGGCTGTTGCAATCGCATTTTCGATCAGTTCGATCGACACATCGCGATCCGAATAATCGCGGACGGTCCGCCGCCGGTTCATCAATTCAAAAAACGACGAACCTCTATCTTCCATCTCTTCGCCGGTCAATTCTACGGGCACGAAGGGAATAAAATTTGGTTTTAACTCATTCTTCTGCATATTTCGATTTATTTTTACGCGTAAATGACTGGTATAATCCGAATAAAGCGGCTATGGATATCAGAAAAGCGATATTGATCTTCCTCGGCACGGTCTTCGTTGGACTGGGCGTGCTGGGCATTTTTCTACCTCTTATGCCGACGACCGTATTCTTGCTAATGGCGGCGTATTGTTATTCGCGAAGTTCGGAACGCTTTCACACTTGGCTGCTCAACAACCGCTGGCTCGGCCGCTATATCAAGAATTATAAGTCCGGCCATGGCATTTCAGTACGCCAAAAAACGACAACGCTTTTATTTCTTTGGGCGTCGATCGGATTTAGTATCTGGATGGTCGACGCGAAATTGTGGGTCAGCCTATTGCTTGCCGCAATTGCTATAGCGGTTTCGGTTCATATTCTTTGGATCAAGACATACAGGCCCGAAACAGAAAGCGAGGCCGTCGAATCCGAACTCGCTCCTGCCAACGATGCTCCTTGATCGCCACTCGCTTGGCTAAGGAACCTACTATTTCAATTTCTTCGTCCATTCGACCAAAGCGGCAAGCTGCTTTGAGATAAAGGCTTTCGTTTCCTCGTCGGTCAGGTCCCCATTATCGTCGAACTTTTTCCCGCTGTTGCCTATCATCACTTCAGGCCTGTTCAGAGGAAACATATTCAGAAAGACCATCACTTTTCTGAGGTCATACTGCATTCGCGCGGTTCCTATCGCACCGCCCGAAACGCCCATTATCGCTGCCGGTTTCCCTTCCCACGCGCTGTCGCCATAAGGCCGCGACGCCCAATCGACCGCATTTTTCAGCACGCCCGGAATTGAATAATTATATTCCGGTGAAACGAAAAGAATCGCATCTGCCTCTCGGATCTTTGTTTTGAATTCCGTAACCACACTCGGCGGATCTGCTTCTTTATCTTGGTCAAACGGCGGGAACTCCCCGACTTTATCAAATATTTCCAGTTCGGCGCCGTCCGGCACAAGTTCCGCCGCCGCTCGAAGTGCCGCGCGGTTCAATGAACCTTTTCTAATACTTCCTGCAATTCCAAGAATTTTTACTTTATCCATAAATTTATCTCCCTTGTTCGGTACAACTAGTATACTACGTCGAACAGGTGTCCGCTTTTGGCCGTGAAGAGCGTCTTATTAACCTTGGGAAGCGAATACGAATTAGATCCGATAACGGAGAAAAGAACATGAACGCAAATAAAGCACTTTGGGGAAAAATGTGAGGCTGCGGGCTGGAGCATATTCGATTTTTCCCCTAGACCATTAGAGCACGGCATTGAGGAATTGCCCGATCGTGACCGCCTCCGGCACAGCCGCCTCCATTGCGATCCCTCCAACCAAACACAGAAACACGATGAACAATGCGGCAAGACCGGTCTTTTTAAGCGCGGTCAAGAGCCAATGGCGGCGTTCTATATTCTTGACCGGTCGATAAAGTGTGCCGACGACGGCAGCATCAACCACCAATTCGGCAAGCAGAACCGGTGCGATCCAGACGACGTAGATAAGAGCGCTGAAAACAAGTAAAACAACGACGATCACTATCAATAGCGCGACTCCGTCGTCGAGGTCGAGATCAAGATCAAGTCCGCCGGAGCCGGAGGTTGCGGAACTCGATGTAGAACTAGATGGGCTGGCAAGGAATGCTGCACGGGCCGGGATCGGTGCTTCTGGCTCGGACCATGCCCCGCCGGCACCGCCGCCAGCAAAATCGCCGCCGCCGCCGCCGAACAGTGTATCCGGACTGGTGCCGGAACCGGACGGACTGCCGCCGAGATCGAAGTTCGGTATTACGAGGTCGCTCGCGAGATCGACATCAGAGACCGGATCGTCATTTTGAAGCCAGATCCAGATCCGAAGCAGAAACAGAAATACAACATATCCGGCGATCGCTGCAAACGGATACCGGATCCCCATTTCCGTCAGCCCGAAACGAAGCAAGATCGCTGAGGTCGCGAATGCGGCAAGAGCAGTTAACGCGAGAATTATCGAGATCTGGATCCTCGGGCCCGAGATTCGACCGGTGATCTCTGCGACGATACGCTCCCGTGAATTTGCTTTCATAAGCTGGAAAGTAGGAAGGCCTGCTTGCCGTCAACTTCATAAAGCACTAACGGATGAACCTTCCGAATGAAAAGAAGATACGGCCTTTGCCGGATTCGTTGACACCTCCGCCCAGTAAGACCGGTCCAAGCGGAGTTTCAACTATCACCCCGCCCGACAGGCTCTGCCTATAATTAGCCGCGCGAAAACTCTCGAACGCGCTGCCGCCTTCGTACCATGCTCCGACATAAGCTTTGCCTCCAAACAACGAGGGCAAGATCTGGCGGCTGTGCAATATTCCAACGCCGCCATAGGCATAGTTGCTGCTGCGAAACTCATCGGCGCCATAACCGCCAAGACGGAACGGCCCGCCAAGAGCAAATTGACGCAGTATCGGTGCGGTCGTTCCAAAACTTGTGCCCATGCCGCCGAAGCTGAAAACGGTATTTCGTTCGCTTACGGGAACAAAAAAGGTCGCCCGCGTTTCCGCCTGACTTAGTCCGCCCTCTAGCCCCGGAGTGTCGAAATAATAGGTGAGCGAATTTCGGGAGAGCAATCCTTTTCGCGGGACCTGAGCCTGGTCAAGCCCGTCGTATGTCCAGCGGAGCGAAGCAACTGAAAACTTGCCTTTCGATTCGGGCAGCAGCGGATCACCAATGCGCCTTGACGCCTTCTCATATCCGATCGTGTACCCGGCCCGCAGCTCGCTTCGTACGTTGATGCTGTATCCCAGATCGACCCCGGCCTGCACCGACCAGATCGAATATTCGGCGACGCGTTCACCGTCCTCAAAAAAAGAAGCCTTTCGTCTATCAAATGATGCTCGTGGAGCGACGAAAGTACCCGACGTCCCGATCGGGCGAAAATACTCACTGGCAAGCAGCGTGCTCGAACCAAGCCGCAGATCGTTCCGCCATTCGGCGCCGTAGCGGCCGACATCGAATATGGTCATTCTGGCGACGATGCTAATGCTTGCATCGTC
>CAZXTS010000114.1:0-9506 GCA_964643745.1 uncultured Chloracidobacterium sp. | reverse complement strand
GGCCTTCGTTCGTGCGGCGGCACGTGTCCGCAAATAGCGAACTCTGCTTCGGCGATGAGGCGATGATGCCCTTGGATCGGATTATCCGCCATCCCGATCTTTGAATCGGCAAGCAAGGACGCGAGCATCAATTCAGGCACATCTTCCGGCAACGGTGCGATCGCAGACAAGATCATCGCGGGCGGCCCGCCGAGAAATATAGTTACCGGTAACGATTTATTATTCTGCTCGGCCTCGAAATAATGGAAGCCGCCGCCTTTGCCGATCTGCCAATGAATGCCGGTCGTCGTTTTGTCGTAACGTTGAATGCGATACATTCCCAAGTTGGGTTTTCCAGAGGACGGGCTTTCGGTATAAACAAGCGGGAGCGTAATAAAATGCCCGCCGTCTTCATGCCACAGTTGAAGAAGCGGAAGTTTTTCCAGATCGACCTCCGGCTGTCGCGATCCAAGCACCGGAGCATTGCGAACTTTTTTCGTTCCGAGCTTCAATCCTGTCAACGCCATATCGCGATAGCCCCAGAGCTTTCCCAGCTTTGGCGGCACAAGGTCTTCGACCATGTGGACGGCTCGCTTAACGAATTCCTGCGGCCGCTTTCCAAAAGCAAGTTCGATCCGCTTGATCGTTCCGAACAGGTTTGTGACCACAGGAAATACCGAACCTTTTACATTCGTAAAAAGAAGTGCCTTTCCCTGTTCTTCGATGACGCGGCGATGTATCTCGGCGATCTCAAGGTACGGATCAACTTCGGCGGTGATCTCGATGATCTCGTCCTCACGCCTCAGCGCATTTATAAATGACCTAAGATCTTTGTGCATATGAACCGGGAGAAAGTTCCTGAACAGCTAGAGCGATACCATTCTCAGACGTCTCGATTCCAAGTGATCTGATCGATAAGGGCTTCCAAAGATGCCCCAACGGAGGCAAAACTTTCGCCTTTTGATCCATGTTGATCGTGAACCTCTTTAGTCTGCGTTCCGTATTTCACCGTGATCGTCGTTTGATTTCCGCCCGTCACCGGATCATGCCGCGAACTCAAAGACATAAATCCTGAGCTATTCAACAGGTTGACCATATCCTCAAATTGTTGTTTCGATATCGTTCCCGAATAAGCGATAGGCACAGAACCTATCTCGGTCGCGGCCGGATCAAGCCGTGACTGTGTTCGCTTTTCAGGCGTCGCTGTGCTTTCGAATCGGGCAGAACCGTCATTACGGATCGAGACAAAGTAACGTTGCCGAATTTGGCTGCCTCCAAAATTTAGGGAAATTTCCGAAACGTCCTTATATTCCGTGCCTCCGCATCCCGCGATGACACCCGCGGCCAGAAGCGAGAATATTAAGTTTCTAATATGCTTTATCATTCTTATCAGATCACGGGTTCATAGGGTTAATACTCATAAAAGCCCCGGCCGCTCTTTCGCCCAAGCCATCCGGCATCGACATATTTCTTGAGCAGCGGGCACGGACGATATTTCGGATCGCCGATCCCTTCGTGCAGAACGTTTAGGATAGCGAGGCAAACGTCCAAGCCGATAAAATCTGCAAGGGTCAATGGGCCCATCGGATGATTCATCCCGAGCTTCATAATTTCGTCAATTGATTCGCGGGTCGCGACGCCTTCATGTAGAGCAAAGATGGCCTCGTTGATCATCGGCATCAGCACACGGTTCGAAACGAATCCGGGATAGTCGTTACATTCAACCGGAACTTTGCCAAGCTTTTCGGAAAGTTCTTTGACCGTCGCATAGGTTTCGTCGGATGTCGCAATGCCGCGGATCACCTCTACCAGCTTCATCAGCGGAACCGGGTTAAAGAAATGCATTCCGATCACCTTGTCCGGCCGCTTGGTCACCGCCGCGATCTTTGTGATCGAAATGGAAGAGGTGTTTGATGAAAGGATCGCTTCCGGCCCGCAGATGGTATCAAGCTGTTCGAATATCTGCCTCTTAATGTCAAAATTCTCTGTTGCTGCTTCGACCACAAGCGAGCAATCTTTTAGATCATTCAAGTCGGTCGTCGATCTGATTCGTCCGAGTACTTCAGTCTTCTGATCTTCGGTCATCGTCTCTTTTTTGACGAACCGATCGAGACTTTTCGAAATATTCGCGATGCCGCGCTTCACGAACTCCGGTTCTACGTCGCACATGACCACATCAAACCCCGCGTTCGCCGCAGTTTGAGCGATTCCGTTGCCCATGGTACCCGCACCTATAACTCCAATAATATCAGCCATTAAATAACTTCCTCGAAATAAATTTAGTTTGATAGAACATTAGAGAATATCGAAAAGAGCGGACAAATAAAAACGGCAGCGATTTATCGCCGCCGTCAAACTAACTCAAGTCATTTTGGATATCACTGCCAACGGTAAGGTTCGTTGTGTTGCCCCTGCTGCTGCGTACCGGTTCCATATTGAGCCGGGGCCGGAGGGAAATTATAAACAGGCTCAGTTTGATAAACATTGCCGGCAAAATAATTTTTACTAGCGTCCGAAAGGGCGAACCACATTCCATAGACGCCGAACGCACCAGGGAGAAGTCCGCCCCATAGAAAGTTAAGGCAGTTCAAGCCAGACGCAAAAACGAGTAGATTCTTACTGACCGGTGTTGCTTTCCTCAATCGAAAGCCAAGATACAAATTAAAGAAAGAGGCAATGAACCCGAGCACAACAAAAATTCCAAATACAATTGTGAGGATCCCAAAAATGATCGCTCCCTCATCACTTCCCGGCTTCGTATCTACTATAGAAACGACAGCCGCAAGCCCGATCATCAATACATAGAGTCCGAGGAAAAGAGTCAACAGGAGCTGCAGCCCGCCGATAACGAACGAAAAGATACTTAAAAGATTTGCATGTGTGTTCAGTTTCATAATTTCCCCTATTGCCTCCAGATATCTGCGTTTCCCTGTCCATGATAATATGCCGGAGAAGGTGGTGAGGTCAGCGCACGTCCTTCTAGGAATGCCCGGCCGGTCTCGGAAACCCCGAACCAGATCCCATACGCTCCAAGAGCGATCCCAAATGGCATCAAACACATTCCGCCGCAGATCCAACTGATGCAATTAAGGATACCGATAACGATCATCGAACGCTGGGTCGGAAGTGCATCGCCGCGAAGTCGTTTTCCCATCCATATATTCGCGATAACGCAAACAAGGCCGACGATCGCGATCAACGAAAATAATACGACCATTATAAACATCATAACCATACCAGCCACATCGGTTTGCCTTGCCGAAAAAGCTATTACGGCACCCATTCCGCCATACATCAAAACTAAAATTATATAGAGGCAAACGAATAGAGCCTGGATGCCGGCATAGACCCATCCAAAGATACTAAGCAGATTTGTGTGTTCTTTAGCTGTCATAGATCGTTGATCTCCAATAGAAAGAACGAGTCAGCAGGATGATTTTTGCAGACTCGTTCAATGAAGATAACACAGGTTTTCAGTTTTTAATCACGCTCGACCGCCATCGCGACAGAATTACCGCCGCCTAGGCAAAGCCCGGCTACACCGCGTTTAACGCCGCGTCGTTTCATTTCGTAAAGCAGCGTTGTCAGGACCCGGCCTCCGGAATTACCGATAGCGTGGCCGAGAGCGACCGCACCGCCATTCACATTCACTTTTTCCGGATCGATGCCAAGTTCTTTCATTACGCCCAAAGCCTGAACGGAGAACGCTTCATTCAGTTCGAAAAGATCTACATCTTCCAACGACCAGCCTGCTTTTGCGACCGCACGGCGCACTCCCTCGACCGGAGCGAGCATAATATATTTCGGTTCGATCCCGGAAACTGCATAAGAGACGATGCGGCCAAGCGGTTCGACGCCAAGTCCGGCGGCTTTTTCAGCCGATGTAACGACCAGCGCCGAAGCACCATCATTAACACCTGGAGCATTTCCGGCTGTAACCGTTCCGCCATCCTTTTTGAAAGCGGGCTTTAACTTGCCGAGCGTATCGACAGTGGTTTCAGGACGGACCGGTTCATCATAATCGAGAACTATCGCATCGCCTTTTTTCTGTGGAATCTCGATCGTGATGATCTCGTCGGCAAATCGTCCCGCCGTCTGTGCTTCGGCTGCCTTACGATGAGAGTTGAATGCAAACTCATCCTGGGTCTCACGCGTTATCTGATGCTTTTCGGCCACAACCTCGCCTGTATTTCCCATGTGCCAATTCTCGAATGGGCACCACAGTCCATCGTGGATCATCAGATCGGTCGCAGTCTGGTTTCCCATTCGAAAACCATCGCGGGCGGTTTGAAGGGCGTAGGGAATATTTGACATCGATTCCATACCGCCGGCGACAACAAAGTCAGCGTCGCCAAGCTGAACCGATTGGCCCGCAAGAGCTACGGCCCGAAGCCCCGATCCACAAACCATATTGACCGTCAACGCCGAAACTTCGGGTGGTAAACCCGCTTTCAACGCCGCCTGTCTTGCCGGAGCTTGGCCGATACCTGCTTGAACAACGCATCCCATGATGACCTCGTCAATGTCCGAACCTTCAACCCCTGCACGTTTTACCGCCTCTTTGATTGCGATAGAGCCCAACTCGGGAGCCGAAAATCCTTTCAACAGGCCCTGAAATTTTCCTGTCGGCGTACGAGCCGCGCTTATAATTACTGCTTGATCTTTTGCCATATATATTTTTTCTAAAAGTGAATCAATTCTGTTAATAGTTTAGCAAAACCGAGTTCTTTTCCGAATCGCAGAGTATTCTGGTAAAGTACATTTTATTTTCCTGAACTGCTTCTGTTAATATGATGAGTAAAATTCTGACCCTAGGAGCCATTTAACATGTTACTTGCAATGGAGGGAAGTTCGCCCACGATCCGGGGCGAGAACAACTACCGCTATTATGTCTGGCACGCCTACCGTGATACGAGACAGCGTGGAAAGCTTTATTGCGAAGGGCCCGCCGCGATCTCGTGGGGCCCAAGCCCGATAAACATCCGGAAAATGGCAAACCGGGCGACCGCGTATATGGGAAGCACGAACGGCCAGGTGTACCTGATCGGATGGAGCCGCGGCGCAGCGGCATGCATACAGATCGCCTATGATGTCCTTCGCGGCGGCCGCCAGATAGACGCTATGTTTCTCTTTGACGCCGTCGATCAGGACGGATCAACAAGCAGCGATCTAAATTATATCCCGGGCAATGTTGCTAACTGCTATCATGCTGTTGCTATCAAGAAGAATTGGCTCGACCGGAAATTATTCCCAACCTGCGGAAGGAATGCCGGTGCCTCAGTGAATTACGTTGAAAAGACTTTCGACACCTCGCATGGCGGGATCGCCGGAGCTGGCGACGAGGGCGATAAGGGTTCGCGCGAATGGATGTGGGGGAAAATGCGCGACCACGGCGTTATCTGATGGATCAATTTGAACCCGGCGATTTTTTAGTATTTCAGATCGAAAGCGGTTTCGGCCTTCTTCGCGTGCTTGCCCGGGACGACGGCCCGGAGACCGTCTGGCACGTTCTTGCGTATTCGGACCTCTTTATGGAAGTCGATCAGGCCGTCAGCCTTATCAAAAATGGCGGCACGCCGACAGTGTCGATCGATCATGTCGCTCTAACTGATCGCGCATTTGAAAGCACCCAGGTTTCGAAGTTGCAGAACAAGCCGCTCTTGCCTGAAGAAACGGCCGCTTACGAGGAGTGGAAAGCCTCGGCCGAACACGATGTGTCGGACCGGTCGATAAGGCTTATGCTTGGATTACGATGAGCGAATTCGGTTGCCCGCGAGGTCGCGCGTAGCTCGTTCGGTGATTGAGGGCATAACTATGCTGGACATGTCGGCATCTTCGAGCAGATTCTGCGTTTCTTGCTGCTCCTGAATTTGTCCGAGCGATGCAAGCCTTCGTTTCTCGGTATCCTTGAAGTGTTTTCTCAAAAGAAGCAAGCGCCACAAAGACTGGATGTGCCAGGCGGCGATCGCGATCAGAAACCCCGCCGTGACGTAGATGAGAAGGTGCGTTTCCGGGCGAAAAGCCAGTACCGCAAACAACAGCACCGAAAGCATAAGTGAGACCGCGATCGTCATTCCGCTTAGGACCGTGTTCGCCAAGACGTGCACCTCAGGGGTATTAGCCGATTTGCGTACTTTCTCAAGATCGGGGAGAAAAATGCCGCAGCCGCGGCAAAAGGTCTCGGATGCTTGATCGGGATTTCCGCATTTTGGGCAGTACATTAGTTTCGGTCCTCGGGGCGTATACGCTCTGGCTCTGGAGAAAGTTCAGTGCAGGCCCCGCCGCAGGAGTTCATTTCTTATCAGATCCAATTCCCTGCTAACTTGCCCCGCGACCGACGTGTTCTCTTCGGCTCGCCTGATCAGGTAAGGTAATGCATCACGAACCGGTCCATATGGCAGATATTTCGAGACATTGAATCCATGTTTGCTAAGAACATACGAGAGATTGTCGCTCATGCCGTATAGCTGAGAAAAATAGATGTGAGGGTGGTTCGGAATTATCCCTGCGGTATAAACCTTCTCGGCCAACATTCTGGTACTCGCTTCGTTGTGGGTCCCGGCGACAAATGAGACGTCGTCGAGATGTTTAAGGCAATAATCGACCGCAGCATCATAATCGGCGTCGGTTGACTCCTTATCGGCCTGGATCGGATCCGGATAACCGAGTTCCTCGGCACGCTCGCGTTCCTTCTCCATATATGCTCCGCGAACGAGTTTTACGCCAAGAATAAAACCGTCCTTGCTTGCCTGCCGACGGCAATCTCTCAAAAACTGCAGTCGGTCCTTTCGGTAAAGCTGGATCGTGTTGTAAACGATGGCACGGCCGCGATTGTATTTTTCCATCATCTCGACCGCCATCCGGTCGATCGCGTCCTGTATCCACGATTCTTCGGCGTCAATAAAAACGGGCTGTCCGAGCTTCGCCGCCAGTGAGCAGATCTCCTCGACGCGCGAATGTATATGCTCGCACTTCGATTGGCCCTTCGCATCCAGCGCCCGCTTTGAGCTCATTTTCTCGAGCGTTCCAAGCGGTGCTATCCCCGAAACCTTGAACACCGCAAAGGGAATTCGGTCATCGTTCTTTGCCCGCTCGATTGTCCGGATTATTTCGTCCTTGGTCGCGTCGAATTCTGCCTCGGTCGATTTCCCTTCTACGGAATAATCCAGGATAGTGCCGATCCCTGAACGGCCAAGTTTTTCGATACTCGGCTCACATTCTTCGATAGTTTCACCGCCGCAGAATTGGTCAAATACAGTATTCTTGATCAGCCCTTCGACCGGAAGGCCGATCGACAAGGCGAACTTTGCCATTCCCGTCCCCAGACCGTTCAGAGTCGGCGAGTTCATCAATTTGAACATTCGATATTTCTGTTTTAGTTCCGAAACGGACTTGTCGGCAAAGGCTGTCGCGGTGTCCTGAAAATCCAGGTTGAGTTCGCTCATAAAAAGCAGATATTACCACAGAGAGCACAGACTGCACAGAGGTTAAACTTGCCACGAATTCACTAATGTTCTTTATTCGTGCACTAGTGGCAAAATCTTCGGAAATTGTGTAGCTTCCTCATTTCCCGTATCATCTTGTTTTTTACTCCGTGCTCTCTGTGGCAAAGATATTTTTATGAGCAAAGCACTTCCTAAACGATCGGAGAATTACTCCGAGTGGTACAACGAAATAGTAAAACGTGCCGATCTGGCCGAGAATTCCGCCGTTCGCGGCTGTATGGTGATCAAGCCGTACGGGTTCGCGATCTGGGAAAAGATGCAGCGGGCTCTGGACGATATGTTCAAAGCGACCGGCCATCAGAACGCCTATTTCCCGCTTTTCGTGCCGAAATCATTCCTTGAAAAAGAAGAAGAGCACGCCGAAGGTTTCGCAAAGGAATGTGCGGTCGTCACGCATTATCGCCTGAAAGCGAATCCCGATGGCAAAGGCTTGATCGTCGATCCAAACGCAAAGCTCGAGGAAGAGCTGATCATTCGCCCGACCTCCGAAGCGATCATCTGGAACACATACCGGACGTGGATACAGTCTTGGCGCGATCTGCCGCTCTTGATAAATCAATGGTGCAACGTCGTGCGTTGGGAAATGCGAACGCGGCTTTTCCTTCGCACCGCCGAATTCCTTTGGCAGGAAGGCCACACGGCGCACGCGACCGAACAGGAAGCCATAGAAGAGACGGAACAAATGCTCGGCGTCTATGCGGACTTCGCCGAGAATTGGATGGCGATGCCCGTGGTTCAGGGCGTGAAATCGCCGAACGAACGCTTCGCCGGAGCGATCGAAACTTATTGCATCGAAGCCTTAATGCAGGACGGGAAAGCCTTGCAGGCAGGCACGTCGCATTTCCTCGGGCAGAATTTCGCCAAGTCTTTCGACGTAAAATTCGTCAACAAAGAGAACCAGCAGGATTATCCCTGGGCGACATCTTGGGGTGTTTCCACGCGTCTGATGGGAGCTCTGATCATGGCCCATTCGGACGACAACGGGCTCGTTCTTCCGCCGATGCTCGCGCCGATACAGGTCGTGATAATTCCGATCCACAAGACGCCGGAAGATCTCGCGGCCTTATCCGAAAAGGTCGAGCCGATAATTCAGGAACTAAAAGCCGCGGGCATTTCCGTTAAATATGACGACGATGACAAACAGCGTTCGGGCTGGAAGTTCGCCGAGTACGAACTAAAAGGCGTTCCCGTCCGGCTCGGCTTGGGAATGCGCGATCTTGAGAACGGGACGATCGAGGTCGCCCGCCGCGACAATTTGACGAAGGAAAGCTGTCCGCTCGATGGCGTCGTCGATCAAGTAAAGGTCCTGCTCGAAGACATCCAGCAGAACATCTACAAACGGGCGTTCGCGTTCCGCGAAGAGAACACGTTCAACGTCGATACCTGGGAAGAATTTAACGCAAAGATCGAGAAAGGCGGCTTTATCATGGCCCATTGGGACGGCACGCCCGAGACCGAAGAAAAGATAAAAGAAGAGACCAAAGCCACGATCCGCTGCATCCCGCTGAATTCCATCGAAGAATCCGGCAAATGCATCTACTCCGGCCAAGAATCCGCCAAACGCGTGGTCTTCGCCCGAGCCTATTGATCATTAATCGTCATCGCATTCCGTCCGGTCGTATTCCGCTTTGACGATCTTGTAGCATTCGCAAGCGTTCTTTACTAACGCTTCGCGGTCGAGCATAGTAATTTGCCCGCGGGTATAGGAGATGCTTCCCGCCGCCTGCAGATTGCTGGCTGAAAGCGTCACGCTTACTCTTGAAACGCCAAGCATTATCGCCAGAAATTCCTGTGTAAGAGCCAACGTGTCGCTCTCGATGCGGTCATCGCACATCAATAGCCAACGCGACAGCCGCTCATCGACCGCATTTATCCGATTGCATAGCGTGGTCTCGCTTATTTGGATCATCAGCTTGTTCACAAATGCCAGTAGAATCCGTCTCGTTGATCTGTTTTCTTCGAACTCTGCACGCAGAACCTTCGCGGCGATGCGATGAACGCCATTTGCGTCTGTGCGTTAAA
>CAZXTS010000113.1:0-9509 GCA_964643745.1 uncultured Chloracidobacterium sp. | reverse complement strand
AAATGCAAGCAAGGCAAAAATAATGATCAACATTCGCATACTCAGACTATTTTACTCTATTCAATGCCTTTTCAATGGCCGAGCGCAGTTTAGGTTCCGACCGGCCGTGATGCTTGACTCCGTTTATGTAGATCGTCGGAGTTCCGCCGACGCCGTAACTTTTCCCGTCAGCAATGTCCTTGCGGATCTCTGCGGCATTCTTAGGGTCGGCCATATCCGTCTTGAACCGGGCGATGTCGAGCTTTAGTTCACCTGCAAGGCGGAGCAGCGTAGCTTCATCAAGCGACGTCTGGTTCGCGTAAAGAAGCGCCCCATACTCAAAATATTTACCCTGCAGCGCGGCTGCGTTCGCGGCAAGAGCGGCGTTGAAGGCGTTCTCATGGATCGATTCAAGTGGAAAATCACGGATCACCAGCCGCACCTTTCCTCCGAATGTCTCAGCTACGCTTTTAACGATCGGGCCGAAACTGGCACACGCCGAACACTGAAAATCATTGAACATTACAACTGTGACCGGTGCCGCTGCGGGCCCTAGAAAAGGATCGTCATCGGCCGAAACATCAAGTACAAGCGGCTTCGGTTCAGGCAACAATACTTTGGCATTGTACTTAGCAAAAAGCCGGGTTTGCAGCGAATTCCAAAGGGATGCACGCTCTGCATCAGAAAACTCGCGCATTTTATCAGTGATCTCCGTGGCGATCACAGCACCCGCATCTGTTCCCTTCGCCTGGGCTTCCTTCTCGATGAGTTTTTCAAGCAAAACGTCTTCGATCGCGGCAAGTATGTCCTCGTAAATATGGATGTCGATATCATTCAGGGCGATCCGGTTTCGCGTCTCGAAATCGTTGAGTGTGAAAGGCTTGCCTTCGATAGTGAACAGTGTTTCGGTCGGTTTCAGTAGGCCGCCGTTTACGTCCGAGCCCGGCGAAAAGCGAGACTTGGCCCTGAGTCGAGTGAGCAGTTCGTTTTCGGCTTTCTTTTCAGGCTCTTCCATCAGGAAGCCTATTATTCGCGTTCGAATCGATTCAAAGGAACGATCACCGATCGCGCTCCGGTTTCCATCATAGACCGCTCTGATCTCGGCATCTGTCGGCTTCGGCAGTTTGGCGAACTCCTCGGCCAGCACCTTTTCACCGGTAATTCCACGTGAACGGCCTTCGGCGTTGAGAAGTATTTCGGCGATGTTCTGCTCGAGCAGTTTTTTGCGGTTATTTGCCACAACCTCTCGGCGTGTTTCGTATAAACGCTTGGCTTGTTCCGAAAGATCGGCAGCAGTGATCTTAATTCCTGCGGCAGTTGCCAGTTCACTGGTCGTCGGTTGAGCAAATGCAGCTACGGCTAAAATGAACACAAGCCCGAGAATAACAATGAAATTGTTTCTAAACATTATGAAGATCTTAACTTATCTAACTTGATCTTTTCCGCCCCTGCGTCTGCGGGTAAGGCGAAAAGTGTAAGATAGCGCACCATCGCGACTAGTATAGCGACATCGAATATCGGTCACTTAGGATTCGATTCCGGTATTACCGCGGAAGTTGTCGATACAAAGCGTAACGCTATTCTCACAGACAACAAATTATCACAATGGCCTCAGACGGGCATTTCCGGCGACAATCTTTCATATGTCATTTGACGGCGCTAAGATAGAAACGTAAGAGGTAAGCACGATGTCTGATATAAGATTTTCCGGGATAGTCGATCATGTTGCTGTTAAATGTGAGGATCTTGAGCGTTCAGTCGAAGAATATAAGCAGCTAGGCTTCATGGTGGAGACAGTGTACGAAGACTGGGCGATGGTCCGCGATCCGAAGGGATTCGGCATCGCATTGCTCCCGCCAGATTCAAAACATCCGCCGCATTTTGGCTTAAGAGTAGATTCTATTGAAGAACTTGAGGCCGCCGCTGCGAAGGAAGGCCGCCCGATAAAGCCGCACCGAGACGGAACATCATCATTTTACACCAACGGAGTGGATGGAAATATTATTGAGCTGATCTATTACCCGTCAGATCTATCGGAATAACTTGTGCTCGATGGGTTTTGAGGTATCCGGACTCGGAGTGCGTTCGGTATGACTTCGTACGTAGCAGGAAGCCGGCCAAGCAGTTCACCGTCAACTTCGATCCGAACGACGTCTTCATCATTTGAAGGCCTTGCTGTGATCCGCCGCGCAAGCCGCGTTTTCACCTCCGGGAGCGATAAATGTGTGCCGCTGTAAAGCGTGTAGCTGTTTAGAATTATTTTTGCGGTGCTGATATCGCCGATGTTTACGATGTCTAAAAAACCATCGGCGAGCTTGGCATCCGGTGCGATCATCATTCCGCCCCCGAAATACCGGGCATTCGCGACACAAAAGTTTGCTGTTCGAAGAAGACGTTCTTCCTCGCCGTCTATCGAGATTCGGACGGTAATAGTGTCGAGCCCAACGACCTCTTTTAGCGTCGAGAGCGCAAAGCTTGCACGTCCGCGAACCGAATCCAACGGAAGCCATTTTAACGACGTGGAACCTTTGACATGCTCGATTATCGACGAGGCTAGTCCAAAGCTCGAAACATTTATGAAGAAGCGATCAGAAGTGCCGCCATCGTCGTCAATATAAGAAACACGGCCGACATCGATGGTTCTTGTCAGGCCCGTTCGCAGTGAACTAGCGACCTCGCGAGGTTCGGTCGGCATTCCAATTGTGCGTCGAAAATCGCCACCAGTGCCGGAAGGGAATATGCCAAGTTCGCAATCAGAACCGGAGCGAAGGATACCGTTCCCGACTTCGTTCACAGTACCGTCGCCGCCACAGGCGATTATCAGGCGGGCGCCGTCTGATGCGAACCGTTCGGCAAGTTCGATCCCGTCGCCCGAAGCCTTTGTGAACGCTACCTTAAATGGCCCGAAATGGGCACGCAGGTCGGCTGCGATCCCCGCCCATTTCTGTCGCGTGGAGCCTCCCGCCGAACCTGGATTTACTATGATAACCGGAAGCATTGTCACCTGTTCTACTAAACACCGTTCGCTCGGTTGAGCCGAAAGAGAGATTATCAGTTATAATCGTCTCAAAACAAATCATGAGCTTTACCAATGGAAACGGGCACAAGCCCAAACCGAAAAATGTACTTGGCGGCGAACTCGAACCCTGCTGCTTCGACCCGATGACCGGATTTTACCGAGACGGCTATTGTCGGACCGGAGTTGATGATACTGGCCGGCATACCGTCTGCATCGAGGCAACTGACGAATTTCTGGCGTTTTCAAAAGCAGTCGGAAACGATCTTTCAACGCCGATGCCGCAATATGCTTTTCCGGGGCTGAAAGAAGGCGACAAATGGTGCCTCTGCATGCTTCGATGGAAGGAGGCATTGGCAAACGATGCGGCTCCGAGAGTTTATCTTGAGGCAACGCACGAAGCCGCATTAACGGTCGTGTCGCTTGACGATCTAAAACGCCACGCGGTCGAATAGCCTTTTTTGCTTACATCCCAATTCAATGTACACAGTCGAACATCTTCGTGCTCTCTATGCTTACAACGACTGGGCCAATCGCCGGATCATTGTCGCACTGAAATCCGCTGATTCGGTTCGGTCGCTTGAGATACTTGCCCATTCGCTGATCACAGAAAAGGAGTATTACGAGCGTCTTTACGGAAAAAATTCGACAGGTGCTGACCTTTGGCCAAAGCTGACACTTGAGGAATGTGGTGTGCTTGCCCGCGAAGTGGCGGAGCGGTTCGAGAAACTTCTTCGTAAATTTGATGATGAAGGTTTGGACATACGAACCAAATATCACTCGACCGAGGGAGTCCCGTTTGAGAATAATTTTCGCGAACTATTGACCCATGTGCTATTTCACTCGACGCTTCATCGTGGAAACATAATCCTTAAACTCCGTGACGAGGGATATGAACCGCCCTCGATCGACTATATTATTTATCTGCGGGAGACCAAATATCTTTAGCTTGCGGTGCTTCGAAGATTACAGGCCCGCGAAAATCGGAGTTTCCGTCTTCGATTCATGAGTCCGTTGCGATAGAATCCCTTTTCAATGCAAGAACAGCAGCCCGAACAATACACATTTGATTTCCTCAACGAGACCGCCGAGATCGTTACCGAAGCCGGCGACGAGCTCGGGATCAAGCTTGGTAAGTTTGCGGGGCCGCTGGATCTTTTGCTCTTCTTGATCAGGCAAGAACAGGCAAATATCTTCGACATTCCGATCTCGACGATCACTGACGAATACTTGAAATATATTCGACTGATGAGATCGCTGGATATTGCCGTCGCGGCCGATTTTCTGGTGATGGCTGCTCAGCTTATCGAGATAAAATCGAAGATGCTGTTGCCCCGTGACCCAATGGCGCCCGAAGACGAAGAGATCGAGGATCCTCGTAAAGAACTTGCCGACCGCCTCTTGGAACATGAAAAGTTCAAGGCCGCGGCACATTTGCTTTATGAACGTACAACAATTGAGCAAGCAGTCTTCAAACGTGGTTCGTTAGACTCGGATGTGAATAATCTAGAAATATCTGCGACGGTGTTCGATCTGATCACTGTATTTCAGAAAGTTCTGGCAAGGCAAAAGGAAGAGATCGAGCTTGAGATCGAACGTGAAGAGATCTCGCTCGCCGACATGATCCGGACATTGAAAAAACGGATCTTCGAAGAGACCGAGATCAGACTTCTTAGTTTTTTTGAAGAAATGCATAATCGCCGCGAGTTGGTTACTGCATTTATCGCTGTTCTGGAAATAGTCCGAACCGAAAGTGTAAAGCTGATCCAGAAAAGCACATTTGGCGATATTTTATTGAGAAAGGTAGAAGTTAGTTCACAATGATAGATATCGATATGGATGTTGAAAGCAACGATGTGGCGGAAGCTCCGGCCCGTAGTGTAGGGGAATTGGTTGCGGTCGTCGAAGCTTTGATGTTCGTTGCTGATGAACCGATAACGGTTCGAGCCTTGTCCGAGATCACTGGCGAGGATAAAGATTCAGTTTTGGCTGCCCTTGAGGCCCTGACGGAAGAATATAAGAATCGGGAAAGCGGGCTCCAAATTCGTGAGATCGGCGGCGGTTGGCAGCTAGCAACGCGAACAGAACTGCATGAAACTATCCGGCAGTATCTAAAGACAAAGCCATCGGCAAAGCTTTCGCTTGCCGCACTGGAAACGCTCGCGGTCATTGCATATAAGCAGCCGGTGACCATTCCCGAAATATTGGAGATCCGCGGAGTTCAGTCAGCATCTGCGATAAAGACCCTTCTCGAAAAACGTCTCATTATCACGAAAGGGCACAAGGAAGCTGCAGGGCGTCCGATGCAGTACGGAACATCAAAGGATTTTTTGGTTCAGTTCGGATTGAAAGATCTGGGCGATCTGCCGTCGATCGAAGACTTTCAGGATCTGGTGAATCAATGACAGAACGGCTTCAGAAATTAATTGCTCAGGCCGGTATTGCATCTCGGCGAGCGGCAGAAAAGCTGATCGCTGAAGGCCACGTGGCTGTCAACGGGAAGATCGTTACAGAACTAGGCACAAAGGCTGATCCTGAAAAGGATCATATAAAAGTCCGTGGAAAGCTGATCAACCCGATGCTCGCTGAGCGAGAGCACAGCTACATTTTGCTCAACAAGCCCCGAGGGGTGCTTTCGTCAGCATCCGACCCCGAAGGCCGTAAGCTCGTAACCGACCTGATCAAGGGCTATGGCCGACTTTTTCCCGTCGGGCGGCTTGATTTCAACACAGAGGGCCTTATCATTCTGACCAATGACGGCGACTTTGCTAATTATGTTGCGGGCTCAAAAAAGATACCGAAGGTCTATTCTGTTAAGGTCAAAGGTATTCCAACTGAAGTGGCGATAAGAAAGCTCCAGCGAGGTGTTCGGCTTGATGACGGTTTCAAAACGGCCCCGGCTGAGATCGAGACACTTCGGGGAACCGAAAAGAACGGCTGGTTTCTGGTCACACTTTACGAAGGGCACAATCAGCAGTTGAGAAAAATGTTTGACGCAATAGGACATTCGGTCGTGAAACTTCGGCGGATTGCGATCGGGAATATCGGAGAAGCGAACCTACCGGTGGGGAAATACAGAAAACTGTCCGTTGAAGAAGTGAAGAGCCTTTACCCAAAACTCAACGTTCCGGATTTATCTTCCTCGCGAAAAAGCTAACGATCAATAAACTTATAAAGACCACTGCGATCACTCGGATGGAAACCGGGATGAAAGTGGCGTAAAACGTCTCGTAGGAAACGATCGTAAGCAGAGGGTAATAGGCAACACTTTTCCAAAGTCTGGGTTCCGGCGTTGCGATCAATCCTGAATAGATGAAGCGGTAATATATGCCAAACACCATCATTCCGAGTGGGATCCCGATAATGCCAAAATTACGATAAAGATCGCCAAACGGGGTTATTGCGAAGGAATTCTCGCTGTATTTGAAATAAAGGTCGCTGTAAGCCCGGGCGTCAGACGTTGGTGGTTTGTCAGCCCAAATTGCACGCGGAATGAACGCAGTTACCACGTCATTGTAAATATTGTTCTTCAACCCATAGCTTTCTTCGTATGGTTCCATCATCTCATAGGTCGAAATAACGACACCAAGCGAGCTAAGATTCTCGATCCGTTGGCCAAGGGAGGTCAGGCCATCCGAAGTAATGTCTGCAATATCGGCGCTTGCAACATAGTCAAGCGTCATAAATATCTGACCGACATAGTCGCCTGTATCTACTCGATCCTCAGAGCCCTTAATGCGCCTAAAAGCTGTGCCATAGATAATGCCGATCACGATCGATAAAAAAAGGACCAAGCCGAAAACAACCGTATGAGAGGCTTTTGGACGGCGGCCGGAATACCAATAAGCGGCCCCGATAGAAAGAACGCTTACCATCAAACTGCTACGGCCGCCCTGTAGGCCCATCTTCAAGGGGATCAAAGCCAACAGGAAAACGATGATCAAATAAAAGATCGGGCCCTTTCTCTCTGATTTAAAAAATGCCAGCCAAAGCATTATGAAACCAACGTTAAAAACGACCGACAGAAAAGTTACCAACGCATCATAGGCACCGATCTCCGTGACCCGCTGGAAACCAAACACACCCTGAACAAAGCCAAGAATGTCTATACCCAACCCGAATGCGATAAGAAGCAGCCCGCCGAACCACATCGATGCAGGATCCCAGTCGCTTTTCGGCGCGATCCGTTCGAGCCTTCTAGCTACCCACTCCCCAAGCGGCAACGCATATCCAACGATCACACCGACGAAACCGAGAGCCACAAGCATTAGCGAAAGCGGTAAGTAATACTCAGGATCAACTACCAGATCGATCACGTATGGATGACCAAATTCAAACGTGATCAAGAGCGCGCCGACCGCGAAAACCGGGAAAATGTAAACCCAGACCGAATAGACAAGCGGGTGAAAAAGGTCAAAACGACCCTTGTAAAAGAGGTAGATACTAGGTGAAAGGAAAAGTGTGCCTGCAACGATCGCCCAAGGCACCAAATAATATCCGCCCAATGAGCGCGTGATCCCCTCGTCAAAAACAAAAAAGACAAATCCGGCCACCAGAGCGATCGACCACAATGCGAGCACTGGAAAAAGGGTGCTGCCGCGCCGAGGGGCGTCGATGTTTACATTCGAAATGGTTCTAGCTGGATTCATACAGCGAATTGCCAATAACTCTTTGGACAGAACATACCGTCATTCGTTCCGGTGGCCGTCGGTCTCAAACCGATCAAGCGCCGCCATTAGACGATGTCTGTCGACATCCTATTAAAGCACGATGCTCCACCAACAAACATTTGTCCTGAACTACTTTTATACCCGATCGAGCCAGTTTCTCTGCAAAAGCATCGTCCCTTATGCCCAACTGAATCCAAACCGAAGACGGAGCCGCGTTTAGAATTTCATCCATATGAAGGTGTAAATGTTCCGAACGCCGGAAAACGTTTACCATATCGATCTTTTCCTGGATCGAAGAAAGGTCTCGATGAACGGGCTCGCCTAAGATCTCGTCGGTCTCAGGATAATAAACCGGGACCGGAATTATCCGGTAACCCGCGGTCTTCATATACTTAGGAACGTAATGAGCTGGTTCGCCCGATCGGGACTCAGGCTTGATGCCGATCACCGCAATGCTCTTGGTCGAACCTAATAACGTACGCATCTCATCATCCGATCCGATCAAATTACTCCGCCAGTCCATTTAACTAGCATAACGTGTCTGGTTGGATGGAATAAAGCTCAAAACCGATCCCAAGTTTTTGAACTCAATTGTGAGTTATGACACTATAATCTCTGATTATAATAAAAACACTATGGATTTTCAGTTAAACGAAGAGCAATTACAGATCAAGTACAGCATCCGGGAATTTGCGGAAAGTGAAATATTGCCCCACGTGATGGAATGGGACGAAGTCCAACATTTTCCAGTCGAATTGCGGCCAAAGCTGGCAGAACTCGGTTTGATGGGCATTATCTTCCCTGAAGAGTTCGGCGGAGCAGGGATGGGCTATGTTGAATACGCGACGATAATCGAAGAGATTGCTCGTGTGTGCGGATCGGTCGGACTTTCGGTCGCGGCGCATAATTCGCTGTGTTCGAATCATATCTACACTTTTGGCTCTGACCGACAAAAGCAGGAATATTTGATACCGCTTGCGCAAGGCGAATCTTTTGGCGCGTGGGGCTTGACCGAATCGCAAGCCGGTTCCGATGCTTCTGGAACACGCACGAACGCGATCCGCTCGAATGGCGCTTGGAAGGTCAATGGCTCGAAGAATTTCATCACCCATGCTATCGCCTGCAACACGCTTGTTGCCGTTGCAGTTACCGACAAAGAAAAAGGTAATCGGGGAATTTCGGCTTTCATTTTTGATAAATCGATGGAAGGGTTTCGCTCCGACAAGAAAGAGAACAAGTTGGGGATGCGGGCATCGGAGACGGCATCGGTTGTTTTCGAAGACTGCTACGTCCCGGAAGAGAACCTGCTTGGCAGCGAAGGAGAAGGGTTTCTTCAGGCGATGAAGATCCTGGATGGCGGTCGTATATCGATCGCGGCACTTTCGGTCGGTATTGCTCAAGGTGCGTACGAAGCAGCTGTCAAGTATGCGAAAGAGCGTCACCAATTTGGAAAAGCTATCGCTGAATTCCAAGCGATACAATTCAAACTGGCCGACATGGCAACTCAGATCGAATGCGCACGTCTATTAACCCTTCAGGCCGCTGCGACCAAAGACGCCGGGAAACCGGTCACGCAGCAATCGGCAATGGCAAAGCTTTATGCATCCGAAGTGGCTGTTCGTGTTTCAGAAGAATCTGTACAGATCCACGGCGGTTACGGCTATACAAAGGATTATCCGGCAGAAAAATACTGGCGAGATTCAAAGCTCTGCACCATCGGCGAAGGCACCAGTGAGATACAACGAATGGTGATCGCAAAGAATTTATTGAAAGATTGACCGAAGAATCCGCGTTGCCAAAAGTTGTGTGAAACGATAATTGTTGCACGTTGCATCCCTGCAACA
>CAZXTS010000112.1:1384-9513 GCA_964643745.1 uncultured Chloracidobacterium sp. | reverse complement strand
AATATAATGGTTTACTGGCGGGAAGCAAAGCTAGGCGGAAAAGGGGCTAAGCTTCGTTTCCTACAATTATGTAGAACTGCCTTGCTCATTCGACAGTTTTGTCGCTTAGTGATGGTAAATATCAAGACGCCCCTCAGCTGCGAAACCGACTGTACGTCCCTTGCCGTTCATTAGCTGAACTTTTTTCGCACCTTTCTCCGATACGAATTTCAAAGCGTCTTGGAGGACCTTCTTTTGCCCGGCCTCCTCCATAACATCCCAATCAGGCATTGTTATGGCATAAACCGTTTCTTGGGTTTGCTTTGCATTCTTGAGGTACTTTTCGAGCCCGGATCCGCCGATATTGAGTTCCGCAGCCTCGACAACCGATGTCTGGGAACTTTCGTATTGATCGGCCCAGAAATACAAACCGATACTCACGCAGGTCGCCAAGAACGTTGCCGCCAAAAGCCATTTGTTAACGGCGAAGAGAGACGAGCGGCCAGAACTTACTTCTACACCCGCCTTTATGCGCTCGACCTTTGGCCGTGGACGAACTGGCTCATCAACAACTTCCTCAGGTTCCGGCGCGGATCGTGCAATATCAGTTAAGACATAGGTCCTTCCGGCAGCCGCTGAGATGATGTCGTCATAGGAAGTGCCGAACTTTTCTTCGATCCCTTCGATCGTGGTTCTATTCAACTCGCCATGAACAAGATCCACAAATCTGTTCCCAAATCTTAGATTGCAATCGATCGTGGCGGCGACGATCTCCGGCGCGAAGAACATATCCGCCAGATTTTCTTTCGTTTGAGCTGCGGCTTCGAACATTCCGTTCGTCAGCAGTTCGTTCAGGTCTTCCGTTGCTTCGGCGGAGGCCGCAAATTCCCCAATGAGCTCGGTTTGGTTTCGTATGAGTTCAGCATATTCTTCAGCCGAAAATACGGATAGACTCGACCAGTTGGCATACAGCGTGTTGATGTGTCCGATCATCTCGACGCGGCCAAACAAATGACTCCGTTTGCCATGTCCGATCTCGCGCGAGAAAAGCCGGGTCATTACATACTCGTATTTGCTTCTGCAAATTTCTGAAAATGGGGCGTTTCGATAAAATCTGGCCAGCGAGACCATCGCACGAGAACTAAGCACCGGCTTTGAATTTTCACAAAAACGCCGCAGATCCGCTACCGATATCGGTGTGTCTCTTTCGGCAAGTGCTGAATACCATTCCTCGATCTGTAGTAAAAAGGCGGTCCGGGCTTCTTCATGCTCGGAACTTTCAGGATCATCCGCCGACTGAACGAATTCGTGAAGTGCTTTTTTGACCTTTAGGTCGTCGTAGGGAAGCGATGTTATACCCATGTATTCGCTTTCGATCCCTGCGAGAATATGTCCTACCATTTGCAGGCTCGAACATTCTTCGATCGCACGTTTTTTTACGTCCGCTGACTCATCTACCTCATCAATCTCATCCTCCAAGGTTTCGGTGTCCGCCTCGACCTCGTCGTCGGCATTGAGGTCCGCTTCATCTGATCCATCAGCCAGAAATCCATTTGTTTCAGCCTTGGACTCTGCTTCGGCCTCCGACACCTCAAATATCGTTGCTTCGATCAGATCTTCGTCTTTCAATTCCTCAATGAGGTCTTCAAACACTTTCATTACGTTTGTACCTGGCCCAGGTCAATTTGGTAGGACGGAGCGTCGTTAAATGTAAACAATTGAACGACGCCCCGCGATTTTGGGGGAAAGTTGGGCAATTTGGCCCTACGGGCGGATCTGACGGATCTCGCCTGACTGATTTAGTTCGTACTGGTAGATCAACTCACCCGGGACATTTCGGGTCGCGGTGATCAGATATTCGGTCCGGAGTTCAGCATCTGTCGGTACGATGGGATTCATCTCGAAAAGAAAAGAACTGCGGACCATCCGATCTCCTGTGATCGTTCCGAGATTATTGCCGACCAAGTTGTTTATCTCTGCAAGCCGGCCGAACCTGTTGTTTTGGGTATAAAAAGCGACCTGCGAGGACGCGATCACGCGAAGTGAGGAGAAGACCGCCCCATTTTCAGCAGCTCGGGTCGCTCTTTGAAATGCCGGAACTGCCAGAGCTACAATAACACCAATGATAACCACTACAAGAAGCAATTCAATTATTGAAAACCCGTCCTGATATCTCTTCTTCATAAGCTCTTGCCTTCAACTAATATCGAGAATTTGAGCGGCGCCATTTTTTGGCACCACTTTTTGACATTCTTTGCACTCAAGCAATATCGAATGCGTCCATAAACCTTTTCTTTGCACCGGATAGACGGCGTTTCTTTCGCCAGGTCTTGTCCTTCGGTATACAGTATTGCAACGTCTGTGCCATTCCGAACGAGATGGTTTAGCACCAAAACGATCACCCTTGAACAGACTTCCAAGAAAAGGGTGTTTTCTTTTTTGATTATTTTTATTACACTTTGTGTTTTTGTCGTGAAGCGAAATAGCTGTTGACCTGGGAGTGAACCTGAATTGAGTTCAATAATCGAAAAAACGACCGAGATATACGGTATCGACAATTGGGGAGCCGGTTATTTTGGTGTTAACCGGAAAGGCAATCTTGAGGTTATCGCGCCGGAGAACGAGTCTTTGCGTGCGGACCTGAAAGAGATCATTGACGACCTTCAAAAACGCGGGGTCAACACGCCGGTACTTCTCCGCTTTCCACAGCTGCTCGTCGGCCAGATCCGAAAGCTCCACTCCGCATTTAAAAGATCGATGCGGGAATTCGATTATGAAGGCGACCACCTTTGTGTTTATCCGATGAAGGTGAACCAGAACCGTGCCGTCATCGAAGAATATCTGCGCGAAGGCTCTCGATATAACTTCGGTTTGGAAGCCGGTTCCAAGGCTGAGCTCTACGCCGCACTGGCGCTTGATCAGTCAAGCGAAAGTCTCCTTGTTTTGAATGGTTTCAAAGACAGAGATTTCGTTAAACTCGCTTTCGCCGGGGCGGCTGCAGGAAAAAATGTCGTTATCGTCATCGAAAAGATGAGTGAGTTGAAACATTCACTGGAGATAGCGAAAGAAGCGACCAATGAGAACCCGGATACCAAGCTGCCGATGATCGGTGTTCGCGTAAAACTATATTCAAAAGGTTCGGGGAAATGGGAGAAATCCGGCGGCGAGGCGGCGAAATTCGGCCTTACTACGACAGAGATCCTAGATGTCATTCGCCAGCTTCAGGACGCAGGCAGGATCGATATGCTTCGGCTGCTTCATTTCCACATTGGTTCGCAGCTTACCGACATCAAGCGGATCAAGAACGCGATGAAAGAGGCTGCCCGAACTTATGCAAAGATTCGGCAAATGGGTATTCCCATCGATTATTTGGACGTCGGCGGAGGTATGGCGGTCGATTATGACGGCTCACGCACGTCTTACGAATCATCTGCGAACTATAACGCCCAAGAGTTTGCCAACGACGTTATTTACGTTATCAAAACCGTTTGCGACGATGAGAATGTTCCGCATCCAACGATAATTCAGGAATCCGGGCGATATCTTTCCGCTTATCACGCCATTCTGGTCACGAACGTTCAAGACGAGATCGAGACGGTCGTTGAAGACATCACGCCGATGATCGTCGATGCTGACGACCCGCAGGTCGTTAAAGAACTCCACGATGTCAGGGAAACAATAACGGGTAAGAATTATCGGGAATATTATCACGATGCTCTCGAACACCGGGAAGAGCTGTTTACAATGTTCAATCTCGGGTTAATAACCCTTGAAGACAAAGGAAAGGGCGAGGTGCTCTTCTGGGACATTTGCGAAAAAGCCGATCAGTTTGCACAACTGAAAAAATACGTATCCGAAGAATTTGACGAACTTCGCCGGCTGATGTGTGCAAAATACCTAGCAAATTTCTCGGTTTTTCGCTCGATGCCGGATAATTGGGCACTTGAACAATTATTTCCGATCGTACCGATACATAAACTCAACAAAAAGCCGACCGAATATGCTACGCTATGTGATATAACGTGCGATTCAGACGGTATCGTTGATAAATTCGTGGACCTTCACGATGTTAAGCCCGTTCTTGAATTGCATAAGCTGGTCGAGAATGAACCTTATTATCTCGCAATAATGCTAGTTGGAGCGTATCAGGAAGTTATGGGAAATAACCATAACTTGTTTGGCGTGCCGCATGAAGCACATATCTTCATTGGCGAGGATGGATTCATAATAAAAAAGGTCATTTATGGTGCGACGCTGGCCGATGCGCTTTCGATCGTTAGATTCGATGCCGACCAGCTTCACGACCAGTTCCGTAAATCTGTGATGAAACGTATCAAACAAGGTGAACTTTCGACAAAAGAAGGCAACCAATTGATCGAGTTCTACGAAACGCAGGGGGACAGCTATACATATCTTTCGCCGAATGGCGAGAAAACGGCCCGTTGATCGAAACGTCGGGCCGCAATAGGCGGAACCATTCTCACGAATGACCGCTTGATACGAAATCATTAGACTGGAGATTTTATTAAATGGTAGCGCAAAAGAAGACAAAGGCGTCCAAGTTCCTCACTGTACCGACTCGGGCAGTGCCGATCGATCGCGACCGCTCGGTGGCGGGCCTTTTGGAAAAAATGGAAGGTGCCGGTTTTGGCGCCAAACAGTTGGCAGAGGCTCACCGCATCTGGCTCGATATGCTCGACGATAACTCGACCATATTCGTATGCGGCTCGGGCAATCTCATTACGTCAGGTATGCGCCGACTGCTTGCCTACGTCATCAAGAATAGATTCGTGGACGTTTTGGTAATGTCCGGATCGGTTCTATATCACGACATTCACGAAACGCTCGGCCGGAATCATTTTCAGGCACATCCGAGCATGGCCGACGACGAACTAGAGGCCTCGGATATCAAACGTATGGGTGACGTGCTCGCAAACCGCGAGGAGTATCAGGAAGCCGACGAATGGATCGGAAGCGTAATCAATCAGTTGGACCATTCACGCGGCTATTCGATGCGGGAATTTCTCCATCTTATGGGACGTGAATTGGCTGAAATAGCCCACGAGGACGGGATCATGACCTCGGCATTCAAAGCCAAGATCCCGGTCTTTTGTCCTGATATGCTCGGCAGCGAGCTCTCTATCGGTATCGCTCGTGCCCGATTTGAAAAGAAGTCGCAATTTATGTTCGACAACACCCAGGACACGATGGATATGATGACGATCGCCCAAAAAACGCGCGTCTCAGGACTCATCACACTGGGAAGCACCCACAGCCAGAGCATGCTCAATATGACGGAGATCGCTTCTTATATCACAAGGACGAATCCTCGTGGGCATAAGTATGCAATATCGATCGCAACGGATGCGGTCCCGCTTGAGACAAGATCGCCTTCTTATGGCGGCGATCATGTAAGCATGTTTGGAAAGCTTGGTAAGGGAGCCACGACCGCATTTGTTCCGGCGGATCCGTCGATAGCCCTGCCGATGATAATCACAGCTCTCTCCCAAACGGCAGCGAAATTTATGAAAGGGCGAAAGCGTCCGAACTTCTCGTTTTCCGGGAAAGATATGACGCTGGACGTTCCGTAGATCAAAGACCAAAAGACACAATGAATAGCGGCGGCCATCCAAAGGCCGCCTTTTTCATTTGCCGAATACCGAAAAATTCTGGAACGGATAGTTTATTGAATCTTTGTCTGAAACAAATAATCAGGACAACTAAGGGAACGGCGGGGTAGGTTTCCCTCCTAGAAATAGAAGGGGCAAAAGGCAGGCGGGGCGGTCCGAAACGAGAATTCATCCGCTCCGCCGGCCGGATGCATCGATCCGCGGGCCTCTCTGCTTAACCGATTCGATAAGATCTGCGTTTGCGCTCCGCTTGTCAAAAATGTTAGCCTTTTTTTGGTTAGCCGTTTGAGGCAGTGGTCGTTTTCAAAAATCCATTGACCGCCGCTCCGGCTAGACTAGTTAAGTTCTACAAAATATAAATTCAAATCAGACCAAAGGGGCCATATCATCGAATTTTCATTTATTGAAATTTGACTTGCATTGAGCCTGTGTTTTAATTTGGCGGTTCTTCGCCGATGCCCACTTAAGTCCCGTCTGAAAAAAACCAAAGGAGTCCTACGTTTTGAACCTTTTCAAGAAGATCTTGCATCTGTCCGTTTGCCCGCTTTTCGTTTTAGTATTTTTTGCAGCAAATATAACCGCGCAGGACCGCCCAAGAGTAGTAACCTCCGGGTCGAGCAGGCCGGTCAACCAACCTGCACCGCCTGCGTCAACCACACAAACAGACCGAACAAGGCCGTTAACCTCATCACGCCCGGTAGGTGGGCCAAATTCGGTCCCGACCCTCACCAATGACATCGTTATCGCGCCGCCGCCTTTGGTTAAAAAGACCGGCGAATCACGGCCGATGAATTCATTGGTCAAAGGCGCACGTTCATCGATGTACGCTGCAAACGTTACGAACAGTATGCTTGATGCGATCCAGGATCGGCTTGGGATCCCATACAGGTATGGATCGACCGGCCCCAACCGCTACGATTGTTCCGGCTTCGTTTGGGCAGTTTTCAACGCCGCGGGTATTAATTTTGAACGTACAAGTGCACGAGTTCTCTGGGATATGAGCGAACCTGTCGAAGGTGATGAGCGTTTCAAATTCGGCACACTTGTTTTTATGAACAAGCTGGGCCATATGGGCATCGTTGCCGACGAGAATGGCTTCTATCACGCATCCTCCAGCAAAGGAATCACCTATTCGCCATTCAAAGGCTATTGGGAAAAACGTCTCAACGGATTCCGCCGATTGAAAACGACCCAGTCGCCTGCTGACACGGAACGATAGTTAACCTCGCCCGACTAAACAATATTCAGAAAAGCGGTGTCAAAGGGCACCGTTTTTCATTTGTATAGGCACTTCATCCGACAAACCCGGGCCGAACTGCCGGATGCGATGATTCAGACAAAGACACGATCTTTTCGGAAGCTATATAGTAGTGCTTCCCTTCACTATCCTTCAACGTCAGCACGCCGTCCTGAACGCTCTCCAGATGTCCCTTGAAAGCGAGGCCCGGACCGCAAATGATCTCGACCTCTTTACCGACAAAGCTCGATGCTAATTCAATCATATTTAGTTTCCCGATCGATCTTCCCGCCGTTAAATTGTAATCAAATTAACCGTTAAGCAAAAGCAACTCTTTCATTCCGTCCATAGTCTAGAAAAATATTTTCATTTTTCTGGAATGGCCTTCTCTTTGGTCGTTTGCTCGGTGCAACAGAGAATTTTTGGCCAATGACCTGATAGAGTGCACATAATGTGCGAATACCCCAATATATTGGGGATTTCTTGAAGTTCAGGACCCGGATTGGTTCCAGAATCACTTTAGGTCAGTGGTCGTAACGGTAGGCGAACATTAAATTTTTAGGTTTACAAGCGTTCGTCGATGTGTTAAACAATTAGCACATTCTATTAATTTGCGACTAAAGCCAGGACCTCACCCACCGTCGGCGTTGGTGAGTCCTGCTTTTTTGTTATCTATTTGATTTTCCGCCGTAGTGCGGCTGTTTTTGGAGTAATTAAGTGAGAGGTACACCCCATATGTTTAGTATCCCCAAGCAATGGAAAACTTTGCGTTCGTTTTCCGCGTTAATTTTTTCAATCGTTTTATTTGCTTCTGCCACATCGGCGCAAACCGGAACATCGGTTAATGAATCGATCCCTTCCGGCTCGCTGATCATTGCGATGGATAATACACTCCAGGGAAATGCCGGTGGGTGTTCAGGAGCTCCAGCATTTAATCTTAAAGCCTATGGATTGGCTGTGAGATTATTACACAACAATATCCCTGTAAAATGGGTGATCGCTAATAAGGCAAACAAGGATAATGTCGATTTCACTGCCACGGTCACAAGAGTTTCAGGTGCAAATGGAACAAACTGCGCTGGTGGCGCTAGCACATCAAGATCTTTCTCAGGTGGACCACTGGTTATCACATCAGAGTATGCGGTAACAGCTCTTGCTTTAATTAATACCTTTAATGGAGAGATCGGTACAGTTGGTGATCGCGTACGTGTTTATCAAACGAGTGGGGCTGTAAATGCTCCGGTTCGGTACACGCTTACGCATAAACCTCAGGTCGCGGTTGG
>CAZXTS010000112.1:0-1284 GCA_964643745.1 uncultured Chloracidobacterium sp. | reverse complement strand
GGCGGCGGCGGCCATGTGATGAACTTAGGCGGACACGATTATTACCGTGACACAACGCCGACCGGTGCAAACCTTGCACGCCGCAATGCTCAGCGAATGATCCTAAATGCGGTTCTTATCCCGGCTCGACGTCCGCTTTGCGATCTGAATATTCCTGTGGTTCGCGGCTATAAGGCCGTAAGAATGCACACCGATGTCGGCCCTCCAATTTTAAACATCGGAGACACAGTAGAGTGGACCGTGCAGTACATCAATACGGGACTGGCTCCTGTCACCAATTTCCAGATCACCGATCCGATAGAAACACCCGACCTGTCATTCGTGGCACCGTTGACGATCACGCTTGAAGGTGGTGCAACAGCAATGCTTAATCCATCGTACAACGGAATTAGCGACATAAATATGCTTCAGCCGGGTGCTATTCTTCCGATCAATGGACGAATCACTGTTAAGGTGAAGACTTTGGTCAATGCCGTAGGTGAGCATCTGAACCAAGCAACGGGAACCGGAACCGGTTTACCGGACGGCGGTGTAAGAACTGACACGACCGATAATACCCCGCAGCCTTCGGTTGGTCCGTACACAGTTCATTGCACTACGAATGATTGCTTTTCGCAATTGGGTTATCAAACACCTGCCGACGATGATCCAACTGGGATCGCGTTGTTGATACCATCGTCCGCTCCGATTGACATCGCAGGTCGTTTGGAAAACGGCAATGGCTCGGGGTTAAGTCGAGTTACGGTCACGCTTACACGATTGTCTGATGGAACCAGGTGGAACACGCTTTCGAACACCTTTGGTTATTTCAGCTTTAGCGGCGTACCGGTCAACGCGCTTTACATGGTTACGGTCGATCAGTCACGTCATTCGTTTAACCCGAACTCGATCGAAATTACACCATCCGATTCAATAAATGATCTTCTTTTTGTTTCGGCACCTGTAAAGTCGTTGAGTAGAACGAGTACGAAGGGTTCTCGATAGTCACGAAAAGCAGAGCTCATCTGAATGGGCTCTGCTTATATACTTTGCTTAGATGGAACGGTCAGCATTCTTGTTGGCCGTTTTTCCGTACATTCCGCCTCTTTTATCTGTCAAACGGACCATTATTGATCCAGTTGTAGCGTCTCCCCAATCATTCGCCATCCACCCCGCTCACTGCACCAGACCAATCTGTGTTCTACAGAAGCGGTCTCAAAATTTTCTGGGTTATCCAATATTAATTTGACTCCTGCACCAGTGGTCGCTTCAGGTTCAACAAATTCGAGCGCCGGGAATTGATGG
>CAZXTS010000111.1:9278-9658 GCA_964643745.1 uncultured Chloracidobacterium sp. | reverse complement strand
GCGGCTTTTTCGCTCATGCCGACGGCGAGAGCTTTTTCGGCTTCGATGTTTTGGGCGTTGGCGTAGTCGCGGACGTCTTGGGTTATTTTCATCGAGCAGAAATGCGGGCCGCACATTGAGCAGAAATGGGCGAGCTTTGCGCCTTCGGCGGGGAGGGTTTCGTCGTGAAACTCTTTCGCCTTTTCCGGGTCGAGGCCGAGATTGAATTGGTCTTCCCAACGGAACTCGAAACGGGCTTTGCTCAACGCGTTGTCGCGATACTGCGCTCCGGGATGGCCTTTTGCGAGGTCGGCGGCGTGGGCGGCGAGCTTGTATGTGATAACGCCTTCTTTCACGTCTTGTTTGTTGGGCAAGCCGAGGTGCTCTTTCGGCGTAACGTA
>CAZXTS010000111.1:0-9268 GCA_964643745.1 uncultured Chloracidobacterium sp. | reverse complement strand
CCCGATGCCGCTGGTGATGTGGTCGTAGCCGGGCGCGATGTCGGTCGTCAGCGGGCCGAGCGTGTAGAACGGAGCCTCGCCGCAGACTTCGAGTTGCTTGTCCATGTTCTCTTTTATCAGGTGCATCGGCACATGGCCCGGCCCCTCGATCATCGTCTGGCAATCCATTTCCCAGGCGATCTTCGTCAGCTCGCCGAGCGTGTCGAGTTCGGCAAATTGTGCCTCGTCATTAGCATCGGCGATCGAGCCGGGACGCAGCCCGTCGCCTAAACTGAACGCCACGTCGTATGTCCGCATGATCTCGCAGATCTCTCTAAACCTTGTGTATAAGAAGCTTTCCTCGTGATGAGCAAGGCACCATTTTGCCATTATCGAACCGCCGCGAGACACAATTCCGGTCGTGCGTTTCGCTGTCAGCGGAATGTAGGGAAGCCGGACGCCGGCGTGTATCGTGAAATAGTCAACGCCCTGCTCGGCCTGTTCGATCAGTGTGTCGCGGTAAATTTCCCACGTCAGATCCTCGGCCTTGCCGTTCACTTTTTCGAGTGCCTGATAGATCGGCACGGTCCCGATCGGCACAGGCGAATTTCGCAATATCCATTCGCGTGTGGCGTGAATATTCTTGCCCGTCGAGAGGTCCATCACCGTGTCGGCTCCCCACAGCGTTGACCAACGCATCTTCTCGACCTCTTCTTCGATCGACGACGCAACTGCACTGTTTCCAATATTTGCGTTGATCTTGACCAGGAAATTGCGGCCGATGATCATCGGCTCAGACTCGGGATGATTGATGTTATTGGGAATGATCGCACGCCCGCGGGCGACCTCGTCTCGGACGAATTCGGGCGTGACGAATTCCGGTATCGCGGCACCGAATGATTCGCCCTTGTGTTGATGGTTGAGCGACGAACGGTCGTTCTGCTCAGAGCGGGCTAGGAGCCCGCGTTCCGACCGGCCGAGGTTTTCGCGGATGGCCACGTATTCCATCTCGGGGGTGATGATGCCCTTGCGGGCGTAATGCATCTGGGTGACGCAAAGGCCGGCTTTGGCACGTAGCGGAGCACGCCTTAGGCCCGGAAAATCCTCTAACTCGCCATTTCGCGACGCGGAGCCCTTACTTACGTTCGGGCTACTGACACGAGCGTACTCCTCAGCCCCGATCGTCAGATATCCGTTATCCTGCGGCAATATCTCGCGGCCTTCGTATTCCTCAACGTCGCCGCGTGCGATGATCCATTCGCGTCGGTGTGCCGGCAGGCCTTCCCGCACATCGCCTGGAAACTGCGGATCCGTCCACGGTCCGCTCGTGTCATAAACGCGGACCGGTGAGTTTTCGGTTAGGGTGCCGTCCATCTCACGCGAGGGTGACAGCGATATCTCACGAAACGGTACCCGTAAATTGTGCTTGTTTTCGCTGATCGTCGAACCGTTGGTCTCGACGTACATTTTGCGCGACGACGGCAACTTTGCCTGATCGCTGCTTTTCTCTGTTGACTGCTGACTGCTGATTGCTAACTGCTTACTCATCGTTTTTCTCCCTTCGTCGGTATTATCCGCATCAGGTTTTTAGGGTAATGTGCAAGCAGATGCACAACTCTCAGCCCCAATGGCTCCCCTGAAAACTTTATTGCTTGAATATTCAGTTTAACGCCGCATCGCCCGGATCGCCAACTGAATTGTTCCGACTGAGCTGCCATTTTCGCGGTCTGGTAAAATAATCAGAAGAACAGGGGAATCGATGAACAAATTTACTGTATTAGTGTTTTTCGGGATGATGCTTGCATTGGGGTGTTCAAATGCTCCCCCGACGGGCGGGTTAGACAACACGGTCTTTACCCTGCCTGACGAACCGAACGTGAAGTTACGCGTGGAAACTGTCGCGACCGGACTTGAGGTCCCGTGGGCATTCGCGTGGCTGCCGAATGGCGACATGCTTTTTACCGAAAGGCCGGGGCGAGTCCGGATCATCGAAGGCGGACAACTGAAGGCCGAGCCGGTCTATATCGTTCCGGACGTTGAGCCGTCAAGTGAAAGTGGTTTGATGGATATTTCGGCGCACCCGAGCTTTTCCTCGAACAGATATATTTACATTGCGTATGCGTATCGCGGCGACGGCAAACAGGTAAAGATCGTTCGGTTCAAATTCACGGACAACAAATTTACTGAGCCGGAGATAGTCATCGAAAATATTCCCGCTGCTCCAAACCATGCCGGAACGCGTGCCCGTTTTGGTCCGGACGGAAAGCTATACATCACGACCGGCGACGCAACAAAATGGGACCTCGCGCAGGACATGGCCTCGCTTGCCGGTAAAACTTTGCGGCTGAACGACGATGGCTCGGTTCCGGGAGACAATCCATTTGTAAACCAAAAGGGCGCGCGGCCTGAGATCTGGTCGCTCGGACACAGGAATGCGCAAGGCCTGGCGTGGCAACCGGGAACAGGTTTGATGTTTCAAACCGAGCACGGCCCGAGCCAATTCGAAGGTCGCGGCGGCGGTGCAGACGAAGTCAATATAGTTCAAGCCGGTAAAAATTACGGTTGGCCGACCATCTGGGGAACGCGAACGCAGCCGGGATTGGAACCGCCGCTGCTCGAATATACTCCGGCGTGCGCTCCTGCGAGCGGTGCCTTTTACAACGGAGACAAGTTTCCGGCGTTCAAGGGGAATTTCTTTTTCGGATGTCTGCGAAGCGCGCGAATAATTCGCGTTGTTCTCGATGGAAGAAGTGTGATTCGCCAGGAGAATTTGCTTGAAGGAAACGTTGGGCGCGTCCGCGAGGTCGCCGAAGGGCCGGACGGTTTTCTCTATTTCTCGACATCCAACCGCGATGGCCGAGGGACGCCGGCGGAAAATGATGATCGCATTTTGCGGCTTGTGCCGGTCGAATAGGTCAAAGCGATCTATCCTTTTCGAGGTTGCGGGTCGTTTGTTCTGTGACGGACGGAAAAAGGCTTTTGGCTTCGGCGGGGTTTAGTTCCGTTGGAGATGAATATTCGGCGTCGAGTTCCCGTTGCCCTTCAGCATCTTTCGAACCATCGGGCAATGCGGTCCGCGGCACGGTAAGAAACATTCCGTTCAAAACAAATCCGAGGCCTAGGAAAAAGCATACGACGCCGAGACCGGCAAGGAAGAACACGTCTTTGTCGTCCATGAATAGGCTGGCTATCGAGATCCCAACAGCAGCTCCGGCGCCGATCGTAGAAAGGAGCATTCCGACACGCATGCGGCGAAGCCGTTTTTCAGCGGGCGATTCGAGGAATTTTTCTATTTGCGGAAGAACCTCTTCGGCAACCGTTGAGAGCTCGTCGGCGGAACGAACGTCGCGGATCTTGTCGGCAAAGGCTCGGCTTATCTCATGGCGGGCAATGGCACCCGATTCGGTAAGCTGATCCGGCCGCGCAATTGCGTTCCGGACCGGCCGCAGATCGGCCCCGCACGACCGGCAAAACTGGTTCGCCTGAGTATCTTCAATTCCGCATCCGGGACAGTACATTACTTTTACAAACGCAATTTTGACGATTGGAGTTTCAAGATTCCGCTTCAAGGGACTCTTTCGCTCCGGTCAATGCCGCACGCTGATCATCGCTGACGATCGGATAATGCAGGTCCATTGATTCGAGTTTGTTGACGATTATCTCCGAAATAGCCAATCGCGTGAACCATTTCTTATCGGCCGGGATGACAAACCATGGAGCGTTCTCGGTCGAGGTCGCGGAGATCGCTTCTTCGTAGGCCTTCATATATTCATCCCAATGGCCGCGCTCTTTTACGTCCGCCATTGAAAATTTCCAGTTCTTTTCAGGCTCGTCGATGCGCGAAAGGAATCGTTTCTTCTGTTCTGCTTTGGAAACGTTCAAAAAGAATTTCAGAATGTGCGTGCCGTTCTCGACAAGATGCGTTTCCCAGTCGCGGATGTGCTTGAACCGTTTCTGCCAAATATCCGGATCGTTCTTCACCGATGGCGGCAATTGCGAACCCTCGACGATCGCCGGATGAACTCGCACGACCAAAACTTCTTCATAATGCGAGCGGTTAAATATGCCGATCTTGCCGCGTTCGGGCAACGCCTTTTGGTGACGCCACAAATAATCATGATCGCGCTCTTCCGATGAAGGCTGTTTGAACGACACAACGTGGCAGCCTTGCGGATTTATTCCGCTCATCACGTGTTCGATCGCTCCGTCCTTCCCGGCCGCATCCATCGCCTGAAAAATTATCAACAGCGAATAGACATCCTGTGCATACAAAACATCCTGCAATGCACGCATCTTTTCGATGTTTTCCGCAAGGTCTTTCTGCGCGTCCTTTTTGTCGGTGAATTCACCGGTGAACTCGGTTGAATGCTGAGTTAGGCGAAGTGTCTTGCCCTCGCGGATCAGAAATCGGGAAGTGTCCATAAATGTAGAGGACAGGTTAGCATAGTTCGAAGGCTAGATCGTATTGAGACAATTTGTAACAGAATCAATTGCAAATATCGCCTTTACTATTCATCGATCAAAAACTACCATTTATTTAATGAATATCGGGATCACGGTTTATCCAACGTATGGCGGCAGCGGGATCGTCGGGTCCGAACTGGGACGCGACCTTGCCGAGCGCGGACACAACGTGCACTTCATCTCTTCAGTCCTGCCGACGCGGCTGACCGAACTAAGTGAACGAGTGCATTTTCACGAGGTCGAGATGATGTCTTATGCATTATTCGAGCATCAGCCATACGACCTTGCACTTGCGACCAAAATGGCGACAGTTGCTCGGGCAGAAAAGCTTGATCTGCTGCACGTTCACTATGCGATCCCACATTCGATCTCCGCGATCCTGGCGCGCGAGTCGATCAAGGAGAAGCGTTATGTTCCGGTTATTACTACACTTCACGGAACCGATATTACGTTGGTCGGCGCCGATCGAAGCTATTTGCCGATCACGCGTTACGCCCTACAGCAATCTGATGGAGTGACGGCGGTATCAAAATTCCTTAAGAAGGCGACCATTGAAACCTTTGATTTTGATGAGGTCGAAGTAATTCCGAATTTCATTTGCCCGCAGCACTATTTGCGAACGCCCGATGCACCGCTGCGATCCGAGCTTGCACCGAATGGCGAAACGCTTCTTGTTCACGTTTCGAATTTCCGCTCGGTAAAGCGCCCGGCGGATTGCGTCGAGATCCTTGCAAAAGTCCTTGAAACCGATAAAAACGTGCGGCTGGTTATGGTCGGCGACGGGCCGGAGCGTTCGGCGGTTTACTATCGCGCGGAGCAGATCGGCGTGAAAGAAAATACGCTGTTCGTCGGCAAGCAGGCAAATATCGCGGACTATCTTGGCGTCTCGGATATTTTCTTATTGCCGTCCGAGCTTGAATCGTTCGGCCTTGCGGCTCTTGAAGCACAAGCCTGCGAATTGCCGGTTATTGCCACACGCATTGGCGGAATTCCGGAAGTCGTCAACGAAGGCGAAAGCGGTTTTCTTAGCGATATCGGCGACGTTGCAAAAATGGCGGAGGATACGCTGAAGCTTGTCAAAGATAAAGAAATGCGGCTTGCGTTCGGAAAACGGGGCCGTGAGCTGGCCGTCGAAAGATACAGCACCGAAAAGATAATTCCGCAGTACATAGCCTTTTACGAACGGGTCTTGAACAAGGCCAGATCCGCCGCCGCTTGAAATGCTCAAACGCTATATGCACAATCGCGAACGCCACTTCGCGATGCTTAATGACAACCGCACTGTGCGGCCGTTCGAATGGGGCGACGAATTCGTTATCGAACGGCGGAACGGAGAATTGCCTGCGGAAGCTCTTTCCAGATATAGCGAAACAGTGCTCGCGAATACCGATGCCCATTTTAGTGTCGGCGATGACCCCGAATTTTTCCTTGAGAATCGTTTGTATCCGGCCACTGCCTCGATAAATCCCGTAGGAAACGAACCGCCGATCGAACAGACCGAAATACCTGTGCTTACATGGCAAAGCGGTATTGAAACGCCATCGACCGAGAACAACACGGCTTACTCAACATATTTTCCGCACAAGAACAAAAAAGCGGCGGTCATCGTTTTGCCACACTGGAACGCCAAGGCAGGAACGTATTTCGATCTGTGCCGTTTTTTTAATAAGGTTGGCATGTCGGCGCTTCGGCTAACGCTGCCTTATCACGAAGAGCGAATGCCGCCGGAACTCGAACGCGCCGATCATCTTGTTTCATCAAATATCGGACGATCGTTGCAGTCGATTAGGCAGGCGGTCCTAGACACGCGGGCGGCCGTTTCGTGGTTAAAGCAGCAGGGCTACGAAAAGATTGGCATTGTCGGAACCAGTATCGGGTCGTGCGTTTCATTTCTGGCATTCGTTCACGATCCAAGGATCAATGCCTCGGTCTTTAATCACGTTTCCGGATATATGTCGGACGTGGTCTGGCATGGGCTTTCGACGTATCACGTAAGGTCTGGATTAGAACAAGGCATCACGCTGGACGAGCTAAGAAATTATTGGCTGCCCGTTTCGCCGATGGCTTATTTGGAGAAACTTGCGGCCCAGCCCGCCCGGCCTCAGCGATATATTTACACGATCTATGACCTTAGCTTTCCGGTGAATCTTTCCCGCGATGTGATGAATGCATTGCGTCGCCACAAGATAAAACACAGCAAGGCGGCGATACCTTGTGGACATTACACGCTTGGCGAAAAGCCCTGGGTTTACCTTGATGGTTACAAGATCATCCGTTTCTTGCATAAGAACCTGAAATAGGCAACTTCGCCGGTTTCATCGCAGTTTGACCTTTGTTCTGATGGAAATAACAGTCGGCACCGCAGGACATATCGATCACGGCAAAACGGCCTTGGTTCGAGCCTTGACCGGGATCGACGCCGACCGGCTGCCTGAGGAAAAACAGCGCGGAATAACCATCGATATCGGCTTTGCCGAAATGACGATCGGCGACGTGCATTTGGGATTTGTCGATGTTCCCGGCCACGAGCGTTTTGTTAAGAATATGCTTGCCGGTGCGAGTGGGATCGACATAGTCCTGTTGGTCATTGCCGCAGACGAAGGCGTTATGCCGCAAACGCGCGAACATTTCGAGATATGTCGCCTGCTGGGAATAAAGAAGGGCATCATTGTTTTAACAAAGACCGACCTTGTGGATGAAGAGACGCTAGAACTCGCGCGAATGGATACGGACGAACTCGTAAGCGGTTCGTTCCTGAAAGACGCCGACGTAATTCCTGTAAGTTCCTCGACCGGCCAGGGGATCGAGGAACTGAAGAACGCCCTTGTTGCCATCTCAACACGCGTTGCGAAACGAAACGCGGAGAGGATCGCGTTCCTTCCGATCGATCGGAGCTTTACGGTCAAGGGTTTTGGTGCCGTGGTTACAGGCACTCTGGCCAGCGGAACGATCACTGAAGGTCAGGAACTCGACCTGCTTCCAGAAGGGAAAAGACTTCGAGTTCGTAATGTTCAGACTCATGGCCGAGCAGTAAATATCGCCACCTCCGGCCAGAGAACGGCCGTAAATCTTGCAGGGATCGACCATTCGTCGATCGTTCGTGGAATGGCTTTGGCCGAACCGGGCGTACTTGCGGCGTCCCAAGTGTTGGATGTGTCGGTTGAGATGCTCAAAAGTTCGCCACGGCCGCTGCGTTCGCGGCAAAGGGTGCGAGTCCATCTTGGCACTTCGGAGATATTGGCTCGAGTTTTCGTTTTGAATAAGAGCGGCTCGATCGAGTCCGGCGAAAGTGATTTCGTTCAGTTGCGATTGGAAAGCGTGGTCTCCTGTATGTCCGGTGACCGATTTATTATTCGCAGTTATTCACCGCAGCAAACGATCGGCGGCGGCCAGGTCATCCTACACTCCGTTGAAAAGCATCGCCGTAAGGACATCGATAATGTCACGAAATTGCATGCGGAGTTGACAGGAGCCAGGGGCGACAACGCGTCGATAATCAGATCGCTTGCGATCGCGAGCGGCCGCTCGGGCCTGACGATCTCACGACTTCGTTCGCAAACAGGCTGGACAAGCTCGGCGGCAGCTTTGGCAATAACGGCCGCGATGGATTCGGGATGGATAGTGAATTTTGATGAGCTCCTGATCGATGCCGTCCATTTTGCTGGGTTGAAAGACGCCGCGATCGCCGAACTTGAATCGTTTCATAAGAAGGAACCGCTTGCCCCCGGAATGACCCGCGAACTCTTGCGAGACCGCGTATTCCGGTTGACTCCACCAACTGCTATGGCGGCGGTGGTTAAACAACTCATCAGCGAAGGCCAGATCGTTGCTGAAAATGATGTGATCCGCTTGGCAGGCCACAAGAACGAGCTTTCGCCTGTAGAACGTGAATTTATTGAGAAGTTGATGTTGTCACTTAGAGCCGCGAGGTTGGAACCGCCAAAGATCGACGAAGCCATTAACGCATCGTCATCGAGTATCGATCCGAAAGATGCCAAAAAGCTTATCCAATTAAAACTTAAGGTCGGCGAGTTGATCAAAGTTACGGACGAATTCTACTTCGCGGCGGACCCGATAATCGAACTGACTTCCGCGATCCGAAAATACGCCGATGCAAGTCCGGATCGCTTGATAGACGTTGCAAAGTTTAAGGAGATCGCCGGGGTTTCGCGAAAGTATGCTATACCATTGTTGGAATATTTCGACCGCGAACGCATAACGGTTCGAGCCGGTGACAAGAGGATGATCTTGAAATGAGACGATTTCTGACAGCCGAATGGCGCGATCTGATAATGGTCAATTACGAGGTCGATCGGGCATTGCTGGAACCGCTTGTTCCGATGGGTACCGAGATCGACCTGCATGAAGGGCGATGCTTCGTCAGCCTTGTCGGGTTTATGTTTCTCGACACGCGTGTGCTCGATTTTCTTGTGCCGTTTCATGTGAATTTCGAAGAGGTCAATCTCCGGTTTTATGTGCGCCGCGAGACCGAGGACGAAGTTCGCCGCGGGGTTGTTTTTGTTAAGGAGATCGTTCCGCGTGCGGCCATAGCGATGATCGCACGAAGGCTTTATGGCGAACCCTACGAACGCTGGAAGATGTCGCATTTTCGTGATGCTTTGAATGTTGGTTACACTTGGGAAAAAGGTGAATGCCGCAATTCCATCAGCGTTGAAAGCGGTGCAAATCTGGGCGTTCCGGCCGATGGTTCGCACGAAGAATTCATCATCGAACACTATTGGGGCTATACGAAACGCGGCGGTAATCGCACCGACGAATACAAGGTCGAGCACCCGAAATGGGAATTGTTTGAAGCCGGCAACCC
>CAZXTS010000110.1:0-9700 GCA_964643745.1 uncultured Chloracidobacterium sp. | reverse complement strand
ACCGCGGGGCCTGAGCTGAAATTGTAGATTCGCTGACTCATACATCCTTTTTATAGCTACCAGACGTCTATCGCAAATCCGGGTTGGCGGCAATCGGAAAAAAATCATAAATAGGTAGTGGATTCCCGTAGATGAATTGAATGCTATGATGTAGAATACTTAAAATTGAACAACTCAAGCTGAAATTCAAACATCCTAAATGGGCTTGTCTGACAGCTTTTTTGGAGATTCGTATGTTTATTAAAAAGTTAATTGGTTTCGCGATTTTGATCGCGACATTTTCGGTCGTCGTCCTTGGGCAAACCGCCACCACTGTTGATGGTACGGTGGAAATGGACGAACTGGGCAAACGCACACCGTTAGCGGGTGCCAAGGTCGATATATTTCCCACTGATTCAATGGGCCAGGGAAAATCGGTCACGACCGGCGCAGATGGTAAATTCAGTTTCACGGATCTGACGGCCGGGAAGATCTACCTAATCTCGGTCAGCGGTCCGGGAGCCGCTCCAACGTTCACGGAGGACGTCCGCCCGGGGATGCGCAACATCCTGATAACCACCAGCAGTGGCGATGGCAGGAGCGTTACCGAAGATGAGTTGAAAAAGGCTATTGCTGCGGCGGAAAGCCAGATGTCGGAAGCGGATCGGAAGAAAAAGGCCGAAGAACTGGCAAAACGCCGCGAGATCGAGTCAAGAAATCAGAAGATCGCTGATACCTCCAAGATCGTTGATGCGTCTTTGAAGGCAGGTAATGCCGCATTCGAATCAAAGAATTACGACATCGCGGTCGCTAAGTATGACGAAGGACTGCAGGCAGAACCGGATTTTGTTGGGATCGCACCTGTTCTTTTGAACAACAAAGGCACGGCGTTGAATACCCGGGCAGTCGATAATTACAACAAGAATCTCAAGATAAGTGATGGTAACGAACGGCGTACCGCGAATATGGCGGTGCGAAAGGATCTTTCTGATGCCGTAGATGCCTTTGCTCGCTCGTGGGAGATACTTAAAGGAGCCGCAGCCACCGACATACCTGACAAGGCAGCGTACGAAGCAAATAAACTAAAAGCACTAGGAGGCGGCCGTGAAGCCTTTAGGTTGATGGTAGCAACCGAGTTGGTCGATGACACAAAGGGCGAGATCGCGAAAACGATACTTGGCGAATATGTTGCCGCCGAAACTGATAAAGCCAAGCGCGATGCGGCACTTTTGACCCTCGCGGATGTTTATCGGGTCGCGGGTGATTCGGCGAACGCGATTGCCGAATACCGAAAGGTGCTCGAAACGAATCCAGCCAATGTTGATGCGATGGCAGGTCTGGGCTTGAGCCTTGTTAACGAAGGCTATTTGAAGGATGACAAGGCGATCCTTCAGGAAGGTGCCAATGTTCTTCAGCAGTTTGCGACTGCCGCTCCGGCAAATCACAGATACAAGGCGGATGCTGTTGCTTTGATCGAAAACCTCAAGGCTGAGCAAAATATCGCTCCGCAGCGAGCCCCGGCCCGCCGCAGGAACTGATCGTTTCTTGATGATTGGAAAGCCGCTTGTTCACACCGAACAGGCGGCTTTTTTCATTTTTCGCGAGCCCAATGTCATCTTTATTGAAATTGCGGTGTTCTCCTATTGATCAACGTTTCGTTGCAAATCATTAAAACCGGAGGCACTTATAATATGTACACAAGCATCGTCAGATCCGCGCGAATCGCGGCATTTTCGATAGCAATATTTTTACTTGGCAGTTTATCGGCTGCGGCCCAGGGCGAGATCAGCGGAACTTGGACCGCAAGCACAAAGGAAAGATCGCCGGATAAGATCCACCTGAACTTCGAGCTTAGGAAAGAAAACGGCGGCAGGAACCAAAACGGGACCAGCTTTGACTACAACGATCTGCAGGGGCTCAGCCGTGAGCAGACTCAGAACGGCAGAGCTCGATTCTCTATCGTTCGTGAAGCCGGAACCATAGAATGTGAAGGAACTTTTACAGACGGCCGTGGGAGCGGTACATTTCGTTTCACGCCGAATCAGTCGTTCATCAGCGGAATGCGAAGCCGCGGTTTCGATTTTGAGACGCAATCGGACGCCAGAAAAAGCTCGACTCCGTCAGAGAAACTGTTCGCCGCGGCGATGCTGAACGTGACCACGGCTTTGGCAGACGATCTAAGGTCTTCAAATTTCCCGAACCTGGGCGTTGACGATCTTTTCAAAGCCGCTATCTTCAAGATCGATGGGCGTTTTGCCGCCGAAATGGCATCGACCGGGTTCGCGAACTTGGATTTCGACGATCTTGTAAAGGCCCGTATCTTCAAGATCGATGCAAATTATGTTCGCTCTATAAAGGACATGGGGCTCGGCGCGGACAATTTCGAACATCTTGTAAAATACAGCATCTTCAAGGTAACTCCTGAGTTTCTTCAGGAACTTCGAAACGAAGGCCTGACCGATCTCAAACCTGAAGAAGTCGTAAAATTGCGGATCTTCAAAATAGACGCCGCCTTCGTCCGCCAGGCCCGTGCCGAAGACCCGAACATCACCGTCGAAAAAATGGTCCAGAAAAAGATCGGAGTCTGGACAAGGTAAATTTGGCTGATCAACGATCCAAGAGGCTGCCCGAAACGGCGGCCTCTTCTACTTGCAAGCCAGGTTGCTGACTACGAATTACGAATGTCGAATTACGAATTACGATCTTCGATTCACGAGAGATTAGTGTTAAACACCCGGACCGATCTCTTCAATTTTTGAACCAAAATCGTCAGACTTTGAATTAAAAACGTCAGACTTTAAGCCAAAAACGTCAGACTTTGGACCAAAAACGTCCGACTTTAGAGCAAAAACGTCAGACTTTAGACCAAAAACGTCAGACTTTAGAGCAGAAACGTCAGACTTTGGACCAAAGTTGTCAGACTTCAGAGCAAAAACGTACAACTTTGGTATATATTCTGTAACCGCATTTCTCGAAATTCACAGCTAAATCATTCAGAACACAACATTTGCCGACTTTTCCACAAATGTGGAAAATTTCGGGCCCCTTGCGATCAAAGTGTTTAACAGTCAGCCACATTTTGATCGTTTGCCCGACCGCCACGTCCCCAGCGAATCAACCCTTATTTAGCTCAAATGAAATGTGAGGTGTTCGTGAATGTTTTTTGACTGGTAGTAGCTAAACTCCGGCGGAAGTGCATTGCCGATCATTAGTGCGAGATCGGTTTTGCTGGAACCTTCAGCAAATTTGTAGCTACGCGGAAACGATTGAAGTATTGCGGCCTCTCGAGCGGAAATGCAGCGATCCTGCTCCGGATGTAGGAACCGACCCTTTGATGGATTTAGACATCCGCCGGTAATCGTCGAGGAAACATCGTCCCAACGCAACCGACCGTAGATATCGTTAAAACCAGATTCGATTGCGTTGTGACAGGCCAAAGTATATTTTTTAGGCAGATCCTTGCGGCTTCCCCCATCTTTAGGCGTCAGCAATATACGCTCTTGCACTTCTTTTGAATGAACTGCAACAACTCTGTGCAACCAATCGCTCGAATGGCGCGGCTCGGGCAGCTTCTGAATGGCATGTCGAACGGTTTTTTGCTTCAAGTTCAGTTCAGATGCCACCTTTATCTCGCCAAGTAAGGAGCCAACCAGAACAAGGCGCCGCCGGCTCTGGGGAACACCATAGTCTTTGATATTTACGATCTTGTAGTCGAAAAAGTAACCCGCCTTTTTGATTTCCGAAATAAGACGCTTAAAGAGGAAGTAATTTTCGAGACCCGGAACATTCTCCATCATGATCGCGAGCGGCTTTAGGTCCTTCACGAGCCTGAGATAATCTAGAACCAAACTATTTCTCTTGTCGCGAACGTTTTTCTTATTCAAGCGGCGAACTGAGGAAAAGCCCTGACACGGAGGGCACCCCGCAAGCAAATGCATCGTTTCCCCGTCAAAGAACCGAGTGATTTCGGTTGAGCAAACTTGTCTAATATCCTTTTGGATGACCCTAGTTTTCGTGTGATTAAGTTTGAACGTCTTGTTTGCATTCTCGTCAATTTCGACAGCCACTTTTATTCTGAAGCCAGCCCGTTTCAGTCCGAGGCTTAAACCTCCGCATCCTGAAAAGATGTCAATCGCATTAAACATATAATTAATAAAGGTAAAAGACTCTTTCGTAAATGGTCCGAAAGTACTTTAGAACTGCATCTCTTTGAATGTTCTTATCACGTCCGTCGCGGTAACATCCGTATCGATCCGATTTGTTGTTTATGTACAGTGTACCGTCTTCAGAAAAATAGAGTTCACCCCCTTGTAGTGCTTCAGACCCACCGGTCAGATTTGTATGACATACATTGCCTCTCTCACTGAGCGGGTTAAGTGTACTTTCCTTAATGAAAAGTACTCGCTCGGACGTGATAACCCAAAGATACTTCTTTTCAAAGAGCGGTTGCTCGGGATTCTGAACGACTGTCAATTCTAAGGGAGATATTTTCTCATGCCCGTCGGGGTAACTATTGTCAGTTGCGTCATATACCCCCGTTTCCTCTGTGTAGACAATATCCTCACCCCTTAAAAGTGACTCAATAGTTTTTGAATCACTTCGACCGAAGGGAAGCGTGGGGGGGCCGAGTTCGGAGATTTGCGATTTGTTAGGACAAGCCATTAGATTTGTGTTTGAGAAATCCCTCTTTCGAGAACTTCATTCAACAGATCGCTGCCATAATCTTCAAGCGCGTCCAAGAATGTAAGCTCCGTGAGCGGACCGTATTTTTCCCTGTTGCTATCCATTCCGGAATCAAGAAGGTATTGCGAATCCTTGCTCAAATAGAACTTGATATTTGTGTCGCCAAAGATGTTTTGGACTGACGTATCGGAAATTTCATAATTTGATTCCTCGATTTTCAAAAGCAGATTCTCCTTGCCTAGAATCGATTCAAAAAATTTTAGCTCGTTTGGTTTTTTTATATATCTATTCTCTTCAAATCGAATCCTGTTTCCTTGAATTTCAAATTGATAAGCTTTCTCAAACTTAGAAATCACCGACTGGATAATATTGTCTTCCGACGTAAATAAGGATGTCGATTTTTCCCCCTTCTTGAGGAGGCGAAATCGCTTACGGTTTTTTTCGAAAACCTCCCCCGACAAGAATTGCCACATTGTCATCGCTAACGCAGAGTAAACAAAAATGAAGGTTGATGACGTAGTCTCTAAAATTTCCGCTAGTTGTTTCCGGGTTTTCTCATTATTCGTTTGGTACTCCCAATCGAAAACAATTAGATCTGGCTCGTCATTAGATCGCAAATAATCCAATAATGCCGTGGGATGCACAAATGCCAGTAATCGAATTTCACTATGCTCAGCCAAGTCTGTAGACAGCAATCGATCAACTAAATCTTTGAGTGCGTGTTCATCTTCCCAATCCGCATTCCCCAGCCAATCCTTAATCTCGGACTCCTGAAATGGCATTCCCGCATCTTGGGTGTTTATATCGTAAGGAAATTTGTCGTCGACTATGGCGATGTCGAACATAATTCTATTTTTGCTTGCTTGAGCTGACATGAGAAAAATCCAATGTAAATTGTGCTCCAGATAATTTTGGAATACGCCGATTTTTTGGCGTCAAATAAATGTCTCCCTTCATCGACTTCATATAATGTTTGCATACATACAAACCAATTCCGCTTGGCGGAAACCGCAAACTATATCCGGGTTCGAATAAATAGGGTAAGATCGAGCCGTGAATATCAGGGCCGCTATCTGCAACTACAACGGTTCTATCATTCGCATTTAATCGGACGGTTATATCACGTTGTTTCGCCCCCACTGCATCGATCCAATAACAACTATTGTCGAAAAGATTAGTAAAAACTTGATTCATCGCGCCAAAACGTCCGAAAATATCAATGTCTTCATCTTTGTTTACATTAAAACGAATGTTCAGTTTTTCGAACTCCAGCTTAAGAACCCCTCTCGCAAATTCAACAGATTTAGATAGCTGAAATAAACGAGGCGATTCATTTCGGATTGCACGGAGCGGCGACAATCGTTTCAGCTCATTTTGTAGGGACGCTGAGGCATCTTTAAGCTCTTCAAGCTTTGCGATATCGAGTTTCTTCGACCGAATGATTTCGGTTATTCCGCGGTAAAAATTTGCAGCGGTTTTTGCGATCTCATGAACTGCTACAGCAATACCTAGTCCGAATCCTGCTTGTTCGGTAAGCAGTTCCCTAATCTCTTGCATTTCGATAAGACTTTGTTCGAGACTTTTAAGAGAGGTAGAAAGATCTACCAATCTTCTTTCTCGGTCAGTCTCATTCCCGAATTCATTTAACAGGTCAGAAGGGTCGTTTCGGAAATCGTAGTTCTGATAAATATTCTCAACAATCTTCGAAGTCTGTCTAGCGATGGTGTTTAGCGTCTTTGGTTCCCTTATTATGTCCCCGGTTAGTCTCCTAAATTCCTTTCGCTTTCCGATAAATGGATTTTCGAGAAAAATCACGACGGCCCTAGTTAGTGAAACCAAATCCGCAGATGCAGTATTGGAAATTATTCCTTCTCGATTAGTTTTATCGATCAACGTAACATTTCGACCTTGCTCGATTTCGAGATTTCCCATCATGTTGTAATAGGAAAGTTTTAGTCCGCGCTTTATGTGGCGTTTGCTGAGGTTCAACCAATCAACTTCCGCACCCCATTCTGCCGGGAAGACGTTGATACCGTCGCGATAAACAGAAATGCCGCCATAATCGTCTAAGTAGTCTGTAAATAATTTCTTGTCAGGACCGGTCAACCAGGGAGAACTTCGATACCACAGTTTTACATAGATATAAAATGAACCGCACACCGGTTTACGCGCAACCGCGCTATCGCCGACAGGTCTCCATCGAGCTGCCTCAATCGTTGTCAGGTCAATGGAACCGTTATTAATGTGCTCCTTCGGCATGGGAACCGAGGAAGGAGGTTCAAAACGGAAATCATAATCGAAAATGCCGTTTTCATCCACGATGCCCGCAATGGTAAAAATTGGCGGAAATTCTTCGTAGATTGGTCTTGTGTTTACAATGTCTGCCTGGGGACATTCGAACACTGCCGTGAATGGGGACAATTCAGATCCGGGAGGCGGATTCGGCGAGTTCAATTGTCTAATGGTACGGTCGATCTCTCTGACTTCATCAAGCGAAATTTCGTATCCATCTTTCCCGCCAAAAATGATCAGCTGAGTTCCAGAGTCATATTTTCCATAATTTCTTGAAACGGGTTGGCGCTTCAGAGTGACCCCGACTGATTCCAAGTCAACTGCGGTTCCGACCAAGTTGTCGAAGTCATCCCAGTTGATACTTAATAGCAACTCATAATCGTTTTCCTTGATTTTCGTTCTGATTTCAAGTTTTCGTCCCAGACGGTGGGCAGCAAATCGTCCAACACCTTTTTCCCCTAGCGGTATTCTCCCTTTATGTTCCTTCTTTAACATTCGAACCATCTTGTTGAAGGTGCCAAGCTGCCCTTTCTCGACGGCCTTATCCCTTTCTCTTTTCAAGTGGTCCTTAATTTGTGTCTTCAAGGTAGACGCGGGTCTGAGCCAACCGTTTTCAATTTCATTTCTATTCATTCCCTTTCCGAAATCTTCAATGATGACCACTGGTCCTTCGTACTTGGGGAACTCGTAATTAGATAACGGTATCTGTTTCAAGTTTGGGATATTTTCAATACGGACTCGACATGTCGGAGAACCGGCATCATAAGCGTTCTTGATTAGCTCAAGAATACCTACACGCTCAGAACCAATTAATTGCTCTCCCAAGACCTGGACAAGGTGAGAATCCGCCCGAAAGTTGAGTTGGATCCCTCCGTCCAGACACAATTCATCGAGAAACTTCGGAATAATTCTTCGGATCGAATTTTGCGGATCGTAAAATTCCTTATTATGCAAGTTTTCTAGAATTTGCCCTTGAGGGTCCTTGAAAGGCACGGGATCTGAAAACGTCTTATAGTCAGCTATCTCTACAAAAAGATGGTCAGGTTCTCGTTGATCGGGAAATGGTGGGTTTTCAATGCGGCCATAACCAAAAAAAACGCCCTCGCCCTTTTTCTGGGGTTCGAAATAAACAAATTCTATCGGATATGACTGAAAATAGTTCTTATTCTTTTTGATAGGAAAATGATAGAACTTACCTATAAAATCATTGTAATCGCTGCCCGTACGATATTGTGTAAGAATTAGGCAGTTTCTGTCACTCATCTTGATAATTTATACCACAGGTTGCGTAATGACGATTGATTATTGAACCGGATACTTACTATATAGCCTGCGGATGCTGCGGGGCTTTTGATCCGACGGGTCCAGTTGCTATTGCTCGCGGTTCTGACATGAGGCGGACGAGCGCGTCCGCCCGAAAAGCGAATACTGCCCGCAAAATGTAAAAGATGTGATCTTTTGCACATTTCTTTATAATGGGGATTCCCCTTTTGCCCTTCACATTAGTGCCCATAAAGCTGCGCAGAAGTTTTGCTCCGATAAATAGTTATGGCCTGGAAACTCTTGGTATTTTGTTGGTTATCATTTTCCTTTGCCTCAATAACGGCGTCCGCCGCGGTCTATAATGTTCATCCTGACGATCCGAATATGGACACGATCGCTGAGGTGCCGTGGGCGACGCTCCAGCCGGGCGACATTGTTCGGATACATTGGCGGCCAACGCCGTACAGGGAAAAATGGGTGATCTGCAGACAGGGCACTGCCGAATTGCCAATAACCATCACCGGAGTTCCGGGGCCGAACGGAGAACTTCCGGTCATCAACGGCATCAATGCAACGACGCCTTCGAACCTCAATTTTTGGTCCGAGCAGCGCGGCGTGATAAAGATCGGCGGTGCGAGCGTTCCGGCGGACACGATGCCGCGGCACATAATAATCGAAAATCTGGAGATCCGCGGCGCTCATCCCGATTATCAATTCACCAACCGCAGCGGCTCGGTGCAAAGCTATACATCGGCAGCGTCACCGATCTATGTTGAAAAAGGCGAGTTCATCACAATTCGAAACAACATTATCACCGACGGTGCGAACGGCTTTTTTGCGGCGTCAAGCGACAGCGCGGTCTCGCGAAATATTTTGGTCGAGGCGAATTATATTTACGGCAACGGCATTGTCGGCAGCATCTTTCAGCACAATAATTACACCGCCGCTATTGGGATAACGTTCCAATACAACAGGTTCGGCCCGCTGCGATCGGGAGCTCCCGGCGTTAATCTGAAAGACCGCTCGGCCGGATTGGTCGTTCGTTACAACTGGATCGAGGGTGGAAACCGGAACATCGATATGGTCGATGGCGAGGACACGGCGATCATTCGAAACGACCCAACGTATCGCAAGACCTTCGTTTACGGCAACATACTGATCAAGCAGGACGGCGGCAATAACCAGTCGATCCATTACGGTGGCGACAGCGGCACCACGGCAAACTATCGCAAGGGCAAGCTTTATTTCTACAACAACACGCTTTATTCGATCCGTGCCGGGACGACCGTTGCCGCACGGCTATCGACCAATGACGAACAGGGTGATTTCCGCAACAACATCTTTTTCAACACGGCGGCAGGCACGAGTCTGGCGATGCTCGCCGAAGCCGGAACGCTTGTTTTGGCGAACAACTGGGCAAAGACCGGTTGGCGAAATTCGCACGAAGGCGGCGGGTTTAACGGCAGCGTAACCGGCGGTGCAA
>CAZXTS010000109.1:0-9810 GCA_964643745.1 uncultured Chloracidobacterium sp. | reverse complement strand
CGCCGATAAATCTCACCGTCCCGTTGTTGTGCTCAAAAACGCCCGTGCCGCTGACATTGAAACTTGTATTGAAGTTCGTGTTTCCGCTCGACGCCGTGAACGTTCCGCCTGAAACTGTGAATACATTTCCGAATTGAACTGTCGAACTACTTCCGGTAAATGTGCCACCTGACTGTGTGAATGACGCCTCGAATGTGATATTTCCACTGCCGCCGGTAAATGCTCCATCGGCTTGCGTGGATGCTGATCTGACCGTCAAATTCGCCGTTCCGCTCGAGATCGTTCCGGTGTAACCGCTGTTGATGCTGAGCGTAAGTATCGTGAGATCAAGATCGACCAATGAATCTTTTGTACTGGTGCCATCAAATACCACCGAGTCTCCAAATCCGGGAACAGTGTTGCTCGACCAATTGTCCTGATCCGACCAATTATTCGTCGCACCGCCGCCATCCCAAGTGATCGTCGCCATCGCGATGGCCTCTTCTTTCATCGGTTCCGCTGCAGGCGAAAACGTGAAAAAGGCGATAGGGGTTTGCAAGGCAGTAATGCCTGCGGCGCCGGCGCTCTGAAGCAGCCCGTTGTGGAAGAGAGCTCCAAGAGCCGCAATAAAAATCGCTGCGATGGTGAACTTTGATTTTGGGTTTAACATAATATTTATCGACTTCCGAGATATTCGTGAGGATCTACCATGGTCTGTCTTGCCGATCGTCGCTATCGAAGATGTGCTCGACTAAGTGCTATTGAGTCAGGCTCTGAAATAAAATTCAGGTTTGTAATGTTGTCCGTTGGATTGATCACAACCGATGGTTCAGCAAACGTGTATGATTTGCTCGACACCGAAACGACATAACCGGCACCGGTAGTAGCATTGAAACGGTAGTAGCCAAACGGATTGGTTATTGCTGTTGCTATAACGCCTGTAGGTCCGCTTAGCGTGACGATAGTGCGCCCGATGCCGCGTCCATCTGCGGTCACGACACGGCCGCCTATCGTCACCGCCGCTGCGGTCGGAGCAACAAGTCCTACACCCCATTCGGAGAACTGTGTCACTCCTGAAATGCTTGCCGTGTTCAAAGCGGCGTTTATCGTCCCGGCCTGCGATGTCGTGCTTCCGGCCGTACGCCTTAGCACGCGGAAAAATGATTCGACCGCTGTGCCGGGAACATCGCTGTCTAAATAGGTAAAGACCAGATCCGCCTGTGTGATCCCGCCAGGCGAAGGGGTGAGTGTCCAGTGGCGAGTTAGCGAAAGTGTCGGGGCTCTTCCGGGCAGCGTTCCGGAATTTGCTGATGCCGTCAACGTTGTTGCCGCGCCAAACGTTCCGGCAGTTGCATTCACGTTTACGGGCAAATAGCCGCTTGGTGTGCCCACGTCGAATGTTCTGGATCCGGCCGCGGCAAAGGCTCTTTGCAGATTGCCGATCACAAACCCGGAGGTTCGAACAACGTTTCGGGGTCCGGTGTTGAGAACAAATGCTCCGGTCGTAATTGTTCCATCAACGAGGTTGAAATTTCCCGTGTTATTGGATATGTCCAAATTCGACCCGAGATGAACGGTGCCCGCCGGCTTGTTGAGTGTCCAAGCGCCCCGCGGATTTACGCCGCCGCCGTTCGTATAAGTTTGGTTATTAGATCCGCTGAACGATATCGCTCCGGTTCCGCCGTTGAATGTCGGGCTTACGTTAAATGGCCCCTGGGCGTTAAGCGTTCCGCTTCCGTGCGTGCCATTCACCAAGTTCAGAGTTCCTATTACAGTAATGATCGCTCCCGTGGCCGAGAACCCACCGAAACTCGGGGTGTTAATAATAAAATTAAAAGCAGTGAACGAAGTTACGCTAACCGTGAGATTGTCCACAACTATGGTACCGTTGTTGTGATTAAAGGTTCCGCCCAAGATCACGAAACTGATGCCAATGAAAGTACTGGCTGAGGTTGCATTGAAAGTTCCATTCGAAAGCGTGAAATCAGCATTGAAATCTACGTTGCTCGATCCGCCCGAAAATGTCCCGCCGTTCTGAGTGAAATTCCCGTTGAAGGTCAGGGTCGTTCCACTCGAATTCGTAAAAGTTCCTGAAGAAAGGCTGATGGGCGTACCGAATGTTACAGAACCAACATTCTGGAGCAACAGGCTTGCAAACGAGACATTTCCAAAACCGGTCGATGACAAAGTGGTATTTGGTGCGTTTACGGACACATTTGGCAGAACTGCCGGAAGCGATGAAGAGGGTGCCGAGATCGAGAATGCTTTGAACGTATTTCCGCTAACAAGCAGGTTGCCGTTTCCGCCGTCAAAGGCCGTAACTGCAACAGGTCCAACCGCGTTGAGCGTTCCTGCACCCGAAAGTTGTCCGTTGTTTAGGTTTAGAGTTCCATTGACCGTTGCGGTCCGGCCCGCAGGGATAGAAACAGAGCTCGCCGTGTCTTTGAAGAGAGTGAGATTATTAAAGGCCAGAGGGCCTGGGTGATCGAGCGTTGAGGCCGGCGACGAATTAAAGACTACTGTTCCACCGTTCGGATTGAAAGCACCGCCGATTCCGGTCAGGCTTCCTGGAATAGTCAAAACACCGCTCGTCGAAGTGAACGTCCCGCCATTTATAGTCAGATTCGGGCAGGTGAATGCCGTTGTACCGCCGTTGAACGTTCCCCCGCCAACAACAATATTACTGCTGATCGAACCGCTACCCCGATTGAAGGCTCCGTCATTTACCGTGACACTGCCGGTGATGGTGCCGCTGTTTAAATTGAATATTCCGGATCCGCCCATGGTCACATTCCCGGTTATCGAGCCTGCGGACCCAACATTTATGTTTCCGGATCCGCTCGTGGTCACATTTCCGATGATCGAGCCTGTCGATCCAACGCTTATGCTTCCAGTTCCGGATACAGTTACCGAGGTGGCCGCTAGGGTGCCGTTGATGGTAAGCGTGCCCCCCGAAACGGTCAACGAAGCAAGCGCATTAGTAGAAAAACCACTCGGAATGACCGGATTTGCATTGGCTCCGCCCGCCCCATTGATGGTCACAGTACTTCCGGCACTGGGCACTCCATTGGGATTCCAATTCGAGGCCGTGTTCCAGTTTGTTGAAACGTCACCGTCCCACGTAAATGACTGCGACCACGCGTTCTGCGTAAGAATAAGGACCGCTACGGTTCCAAGTACCAAAAACATACCTCTAACCATGTCTCTTTTTTTCAAGTTCATCTTTCTACCCCGTCGCCGTCAGCACCTTTCGTTCCGCACAAACGAATATTGCCATCGGCAAGTTCTTCGACCTCAACGGTTCCGGTGTGCTCGCGTTCATAGACCAATTTTTCTTCTGAACCCTCTTTCACAAATACCTCGACGCGAAATGTCTCTCCGTGGATCGGCCCCACCGCAAGTTCCTGCGGGGGAACCACGATCCGCTCGGTCGTAGTCACACGCCTGTAAATTCTTTTGAAATGGCTCATCTTTTTTCGCCCGTTTAACGAATTCTGGTATATTAGTCATTACCCACAGCAGTGTCTTGAGGTAACCCTGAGCAATTTGTGAGCGATCTCGAAGTAAACAATAAGTTGTTGGATCCAAACAGGTTATACGTCTTCGGAGGCTTTTCCCTCGACGTTTCCTCAGGCTTTTTGACCCATTCCGGCCAACCTGTAAGGCTTGCGCCAAAGGTCTATCAAACTCTCGTTTTCCTTATCGAGAACCGCGATCGGATCATTTCGAAGGACGAGATATTCGAAGCCGTCTGGCCAAATACCTTTGTCGAAGACAACGCGCTTTCCTATACCATCTCGCAGCTCAGAAAATCGCTCGCTGCCTTCGAACCCGAAACTACGTTCATCGAAACTGTCCCGCGCCGCGGCTTTCGCTTCGTGGCTGATGTACGAGAGGTCGAAACCGGATTGTCCGCTCAACATGCTTCCGGTCTTGTCGTTGAAAAGCAGACCGTCGAAGAGACATGGATCGAAGAGATCAACGACGAGCATATAAGCCGGCCGCAATTGGCCCTGCCTTCGTCCGCCGGAAATGCGCTAAATCGTTACCTCGCGGTCGGCCTCGTTGCTCTGATCGCAATGGTAACGCTCGGGGCGGTTTGGGTGATGACCCGCGAAACGAACAGCACCTCGATCCGGACCGTTGCTGTCGTTCCGCTTGAAAACTTGAGCGGGACTGAGATTGACCGCTCGATCCTACTCGGAATGACCTATGCACTTATTTCGCAGCTTGGCCGTTCCGGCGATCTGGCCGTTCGGCCGCTGTCTTCGACGATCTCTGCGTCCACGCCCGGCGCCGATCCGTTGGCGATAGGTAAAAAACTTGGCGTCGATACGATCGTCGAATGGAATCTTCAGCGGATCGACGGTCAGTTTCGGATAAATGCCAGATTAATCGATGTCGCCGACGGCCGCCAGCTCTGGAACGAATCGTTCAGTTATTCCGAGACAGATCTGTTCCGCGTTCAGGACGCCGTTTCCGATATGACCGCCCGTTCGCTTATCGCAAATATTTCCGTTGCCGAAAGCAGCCGGCTGCATAAACGTCCGACCGAGAACAACGACGCTTATCAGGCATATCTGCATGGCCGTTATCACTGGAACCACCGAACGCTCGAAGGCTTTCATGCGGCACGCGGTTTTTTTGAACAAGCCGTTTCGCTCGATCCACAGTTCGCCGAGGCACACAATGGGCTTGCCGATGTTCACCTTGGCTACTACGACTATGGCTACAAACCGGCGAGCGAATCGATTCCCTTCGCCATCGCGTCCGTGAATCAAGCGATGCAGCTCGATCCTTCGCTTTCCGAGGCTTACTCAACTCTGGCGTCGATCGAATTTCTCTACAACCGCAATTGGAAAGCCACGGAAGCTAATTTCAAACGTGCAATCGAACTCTCGCCGAACGACCCTACGCCAAGGCTTCGTTTCGGCTGGATGCTGTCGGTCGCAGGCCGATCAGAAGAAGGGCTCAAGCAGCTTTTGGCCGCCGAAAAGCTTGACCCGACATCAAACATCGGCCAGGCGAACATCGCATATAATCTGATGGTCTCGGGTGACCTGGCTGAAGCCGAAACGCGATTACTGAAACTGAAAACGAACGCTCCGAATTTCAGCCTGGCGAATTGGTATCTGGCAACGGTCTATTTTCTGCAGAACCGGCCGGACGAATCGTTTGAAGAATACTTCACGGCATTTTCGATCGATGAAGGCAATTCCGCGCAGATCGAAAAGGTTCGTGCTGCGATGGTCAACGGCTCCCGCGCAGATGCTCTTCGCGTTTGGCGTCAGGACCTGGAGAAACGTTATTCGCAAGGCTATTTTCCGCCGTCGAATATTGCTCTGGTGGCAGCTCTGGGAAAGGATCGTGAGCCAACGATCAAATGGCTTCGCGAAGCCGAACGCCTTCGCGATCCGTGGCTTCTACAAGTGCTTCACGATCCTGAATACCGCTTTTTAAAAGGCGATCCTGATTTCGATCAGCTTCTTTCATCCTTAAGTTTCAAACAGTAGTGTTAAGTGCCGCCCGCCCAAAAGTTGAAGCCCACACAGGCTTCTGATAATATGGTGGCACTTGATATGACCCCGCGCTCGATCGCAAAACTCCGTCCTGCATCAAAACGCGCCGATCTGTTCGGCGGCGATTAATTTCTCCAATTTGTTTTGGATCGCGTGTCAGTAGCCCGCACGTGAGAAAGGGCTCTGTCTAAACGCAAACCTCATTCATTCAAATTATTTAGGAGAAATTAAAATGACACCGACGACACAATTCGACAGACCGATAATCAATACACAATTGCCGGGCCCGAAGGCTCAGGAAATAATCAACGCCGACCATCAATTCGTAACGCCTAGCTATCCGCGTCCCGATTACAAGCTCGTAGCCGACCACGCTAGCGGCGTTTGGATCACTGATCCGGACGGAAACGTCTTCCTTGATTGCAACGCAGGCGTCGCCGTTTGCTCGACCGGACATTGCCATCCGGAGGTCGTCGAAGCGATCCAAAAACAGGTCGCAGAACTGATCCACCTGTGCGGCACGGATTTCTATTACCGCCATATGCCGGAGCTCGGCCGTAAGCTCGATGAGATCGTCCCGATCGACGGCCCGACAAAAACGCACTTCGCCAACAGCGGTGCCGAAGCCATCGAGACCGCTTTGAAGCTGGCGATGTATCACACCAAGCGACAAAAGTTCATTTCATTTTATGGCTCGTTTCACGGCCGCACGCTTGGAGCTTTGTCCTTAACGTCATCAAAGAAAGCACAGCGTCTAGGCTTTGCCCGTCAGGCATTGGACGTCGTCCACGTTCCCTATCCGAACTGCTATCAGTGTCCTTTTAATAAAGGAAAATGCGACGACGGTTCTTGCTGTATGGGAACCGTAAGCTGGATCGAAGACCTGCTTTTCAAAACGACAACGCCGCCTGAAGAGGTTGCGGGCATCGTGCTTGAAGTAGTTCAGGGCGAAGGCGGCTACGTGCCGGCTCCGACCGCGGTGGTGAAAGCATTGCGAGCCATCTGCGACCAACACGGCATTATGCTGATCGTCGATGAGGTGCAATCCGGCATGGGCCGCACGGGTAAGATGTTCGCGCTCGACCATCACGAAGGCGTCAAGGCCGACATCGTCTGTATGGCAAAAGGCATTGGTTCAGGAATGCCGATCGGCGTCTGCACCGCCAAGGCTGACATTATGGATTGGCACAAAGGCGCACACGCATCGACCTTCGGCGGAAATCCGGTCGCCATCGCTGCGGCTTTGAAGACGATCGAATTGCTTCAGGACGGCTTGGTCGATAATTCAGCAGAGGTCGGCGGCTACCTGAAAGCCGGACTCGAAAAGCTAAAAGAAAAATACGACTGCATCGGCGACGTCCGCGGTATGGGGATGATGCTCGGAGTCGAATTCGTCAAAGACAAGACATCGCGTACGCCCGACGCCGAACTCCGCGACCGCATCGAAATGGCGTGCTTTAACAAAGGCCTGATCATTCTCGGCTGCGGCACAAGCACAATCCGCTGGTCACCGCCGTTGATCTTGACCAAGGCAAACGTCGATGTCGCCCTCGAAATATTCGAAGCCGCCATCGCCGAATCGCTCTAGATCTGAATTACAGAAAACGGGAACCCGGAAGCGAATTTTCGCGGCCGGGTTTTTGAATTCGTGCTATTATCTCGCCATGTTCAGAACGACGTTAACATCGCTTTTCTTTCTTGTGTCTGCATCAGTTGCTTTTGCTGATTCATTCCTGCCGCCGTGTCCGTATGTAGTGAAGTCGGCTGACGGGACAAAACATTTCGTTATGTTGACGAAACAGACCGAGATGGAATGTCGCGGTCGTTCGGAGGCGGCGGCGGCGAAGGCTCTCCGTACAAAATACAAGTCGAGCGGGGTTTATGATAACGGCGACCCCACAAAACCTTTGTGGACTTTTGATGAAGAGTGGTGGTTGGTCGGAGCACAGGTTGCAAACGATGGTTCTCATGTTGTGCAGACTGGCTCGTTGGGCCGAGATCCTTCGGTAACTGCGTTTACGATATACAAGGACGGCAAGATACTAAGATCCTTCAAAGTGGATGAATTCGTCCGCGATGAATCGGCCATCAACTATACGACCTCGACTATCCAATGGTCAAAGAAATTGTACCTTGACGACCGCAAATCCACGTTCATCGTCGAAACCAACGACGGCATCACCTATTCCATCGATCTCGCTACCGGCAAAATATCAAACGAATCAAGCGGGCCGACCGGCGAACGCACAGGCTCCAACACATCCGATGTGCAACCAAGCGGCCGGTTTTGTTTCGGTGCTTTTATCTTTTTGGTTTTTGGTTTCGCTTTAGTATTTCGGAGGCCGAACCGGATCAGGGCTGTACGCTCAACCCCATCGCCGAGAGGATCGCAGTGAATCGCGGATCGCTGCGGACGCCGTTCCACACCGGATCGGCATTTATGAAGGGCAGTTGAAAATCCCTTTCGGCCATTGCTCGCTCGAGCTCTGTCAACGCTTCTTCGTTTCTGCCAAGACGGACAAGAACCGAGGCACATTCGTAACCGGTGCCTGGCTTTGTGCGGTCCATAACGTTTGCCTGCCTCTCCCAAATGCCCCGCATGCCTTTGGATAGAAACACTTCTCGCTCGTCATAAACGACCTCAGAAGGCTTTTGTCTTGCGTTCTGAATTTCTTCAAAGGCTTTGGCTTCATCGCCGCTTTGAATATAGACGTTCGAAAGATAACGCCTCGCCATCGGAAACCGCGGATCTATTTTCAATACTTGTTCCAGATGTTCACGAGCTTCCTCATTTCGGCCCGCAAAATAATAAAGCTGGCCGATATCCGCCGCGATGATCATCGACGAAGGATCAAGCATTTGCGCTGCCCGCATCTGTTCCACGGCTTCTTCATTTCTGCCGGTCAGCGAAAGCAGCACGCCATACCAGTGTCTCGATTTCGCATCGCTTCCGCTCCGGGCGATCGCCTTTTCGAAGAGTTCTTCCGCACCTGCCCAATCCCAATAGTGGAACATCCGAATAAAACCGCGGGTCGCGTCGAGCCCGGGCATATTCGGATCAAGTTCGGCGGCTTTCGTAACGGCATTTTCGGCACGCTCGGGAGTTGCGTCAAATGCGTAGGTATCTGCCAATGCAAGATGTGCTCGTGCAAAGCTCGGGTCTGCTTCGATCGCTTTTAGAAACAATTCGCCCGGATCCTGAATCGAAAATACACGGCTGTTCCAGACCTTTTTTCCCTGGATATAAAATGCGTTCGCTTCGGGCGATGTGGATAAAAGCTCGGCATTTACAGCCGAACTCTGCAAAGGCACGTTAGGTCTCCCGATCAGGTTTGAAGCCACGGTGATCCCGCCGCCGATCAAGGCGATTAACAACCCCAAACCTACAAACGAAAACCCGCGATTCGCATTCGCTGCGAAGCCGGCCGAAACCGTATCTGCGCCGTCCGGGCCGACGTCTGTTCGGACTGATTCCCGAACATCGGCAACAAAACGATAGCCGCTTTTCGGTATCGTTGTGATGTATTGCGATTCGGCTTTGCCGTTTTGGCCTAGAGTTTTGCGCAGGTTGGAAATTTGAAAATTAATGTTGCCTTCTTCGACAAAAGTATCCGACCAGACTGCCGTCATTATTTCGTCGCGCGCGACCGTCCGATGCCGGTTTTCAACCAACAGAACCAATATCTCAAGCGCTTTTGGCGACATCGCGACGACCTCAGACCCTTTGCAAAGCCTGAGCTTTTCGGGTTCGAGCCGGAATTCGCCAAACTCAAATGAGCCAATTTCTCGCATAAAACAGGTGGATTAACAAATTCTAAGCATTTCTAACAAATAATCAAAGGACTTTTTTCTCCTATTTCGGCGAAGATGTCGGCACGCAAAGTCATTCACCGCACGATACAACACAGGAGAACAGTCAAATGAGAGCTTTTATCGCGTCCACCGTCATTTGTTTAACGGTCGTTTTTCTTTCAACAAGCACCTTCGCTCAATCCACCTCGTTCAGCTATCAGGGGAATCTGCAATTTAGCAGTGCTCCCGCGAATGGAAATTTCGATCTCGAATTTTTGCTGTTTGATGCTGCCTCGGGTGGTTCGCAGATCGGCACCACGCAAACGCGTTCGAACGTTGCGGTAGCAGAAGGCGTGTTTACCGTTTCGCTGGATTTCGGCGCAGTGTTCGTTAGCGGTGAACGCTTTATGGAGATCCGCGTCCGGCAAGCAGGCGGCGGCGGATTTACCACACTCGATCCACGGACACGCATCGCAAGTTCGCCATATGCGGTACGCAGCGTCTCCGCCGGAACCGCAGA
>CAZXTS010000108.1:0-9821 GCA_964643745.1 uncultured Chloracidobacterium sp. | reverse complement strand
AGGAGGGGTGGCAGCCGCTTCGGCTGACGGGGTGGTTCTTTCCGCAGAAACGCAGAAAACTCGTAACCGCAATCGCTCGATCCTCAAAGGCTGTGTCGAGGGCATCGGGCATTACGGCAATTGCTTTGGCGTACCGACCATCGGCGGCGAGGTCGTATTTGACGAAAGCTATTCGCTCAATCCGCTGGTCAATGCATTTGCACTCGGCATCGTTCGCAAAGACCAGATCTTTTTCGGCAAAGCTGAAGGTATCGGCAATCCTGTTCTTTACGTTGGAGCAAAAACCGGACGCGACGGCATTCATGGTGCGACGATGGCTTCGGCAGAATTTGACGACGAAGCGCTTGAAAAGCGTCCGACAGTCCAGGTTGGCGATCCCTTCCTTGAAAAACTCCTCCTCGAAGCCTGTCTGGAAGCAATGCGTTCGGGCGCGATCGCCGGCATTCAGGACATGGGCGCCGCGGGCCTGACATCTTCTTCGGTCGAAATGGCCGCACGTGCCGGAACCGGATTGGAACTTGATCTGACGCTTGTTCCGCAACGCGAAACCGGAATGACGGCCTACGAGATGCTGCTCTCCGAATCGCAGGAGCGGATGCTGATCGTCGCCCGCAAGGGCCGCGAGAAAGAGGTCGTCGAGATCTTTAACAAATGGGACCTCGATGCCGTCGTCATCGGAAAGGTTGTCGAAGGCGACCGATTGCGGATCATCCACAACGGCGTCCTCGAAGCCGATCTGCCCGTCCAGGCATTGACTGACGAGGCACCAAAATACAACCGCCCGATGGCGGAAATCCGTTCAAAGTCCAAAGTTCTAAGTTCCAAGTTTGACTTTGAACTTGGAACTTTGAACCTGGAACAAGCGTTGAAAACGCTTTTAGCTTCGCCGAACATCTGTTCCAAACATTGGGTTTACGAGCAGTATGATTCGATGGTGCGGACGAATACCGCCGTACTGCCGGGAGCCGACGCTGCCGTAATTCGCATTAAAGAAACGCGTCGGGCGGTCGCGATGTGCCTTGACGGACCTGGCAGATTTGTTGCGGTCGATGCAAAAGTAGGTGCTAAGCACGCCGTTGCCGAAGCGGCACGAAATGTCGTTTGTGTCGGTGCAAAGCCGATCGCGGTGACGAATTGTTTGAACTTTGCATCACCCGAACGCCCGGAAGTAATGCGCTCGTTCTCCGACGTTATTGACGGTATGGCAGAGGCATGTGAGGCGTTTGAAACGCCGGTCGTTTCCGGGAATGTGTCGTTCTATAACGAAACGGATGGGAAAGGAATTCTGCCGACACCGACGATCGGAATGGTTGGGCTGATCGACGATACGCGAAAAATGATCACGCAGGGATTTAAAAATGACGGCGACATTATCGCCCTGCTCGGCACGACCGGCGACGATCTTTCGGTCAGCGAATTCGCCTATTCAATCGCGGGAATTTCGACGGAGCAGATGATCGAACAAGGCAGCCTGCCTTCGATCGATCTTGAACTGGAGAAAAATATCCAGCAAGCCATTCTGGATCTGGCCGATGCGATGCTGATCAATTCGGCACACGACTGTTCTGAAGGCGGGCTTGCAATTGCGATCGCCGAAAGCTGTTTTTCATCGCTTAATCGAGAGGCTGTTGGTGCCGATATCGACATCGAATCCGCCGCCCTTTCGCATGAGGCGGCACTCTTCGCCGAATCACCTTCGCGTATCGTGATAAGTTTCGCACTGGAAAACCTTGACCGCGTGCGTGAGATCGCCGGTCGTCTTCCCTTGTCTATTATCGGTACCGTGCGCGATGATGTTTTCAGCATTTCGATAGATGGAAGTGAAGTCGTCAACTCTCCCGTTGCCGAACTCGAAGCGATCTGGGAATCGGCGCTTGAAAAACAACTCACATAGCCGGCATCCGAGCCGGTGCGATCGACAATTATGAAAGAAGATCAGGAACCGACTCCGGAACTCGAAACACCGAACACATTTTATTTCCGCATTTTGGACCGTATCGAGCGGGTCGGGAACAAGATACCGAACCCGGCGTTCCTCTTCTTTTTGCTTGCGGTGCTTGCGCTCGTGATGTCCGCGATCGTTTCGTGGGCCGATGTTTCGGTGATACATCCCGGCACAAAGGAAACGGTGAAGGCAGTCAACCTGCTTACGGTGGAAGGGCTGCACCGGATCCTTACCGGTCTTATAACAAACTTCACGGGATTTGCGCCGCTCGGCGTCGTGCTGGTCGGAATACTTGGGATCACAGTCGCCGAGGCAAGCGGTTTGATCTCTGCCGCATTGCGCATTCTGGTGATGAACTCGCCCAAGCGGCTTCTGACCGCAGTAGTCGTTTTCGCAGGCGTGATCTCGAACATGGCGAGCGACATCGGCTATGTCGTTCTGATCCCTTTAGCCGCGCTGATGTTCCTTGCGGTCGGGCGACATCCGCTTGCGGGACTCGCAGCCGCATTCGCTGGTGTTTCAGGCGGATTTTCCGCGAACCTTTTGCTTGCCCCGACCGACGCTTTACTTGCCGGACTGACGCAGGAAGCGGCGCGGATCATTGACGCGGCATATATCGTCACGCCCGCGGCCAATTATTATTTTCTCGCAGCTTCGACATTCCTCGTTACGATCCTTGGAACCTGGATAACCGAAAAGGTGATCGTACCGCGGCTCGGCGAATACAAAGGCGATGTCGTTGCGGACAAACTCGAGCGTTTGAACGCGGATGAAAAGCGGGGCCTTTTGTGGACAGGCGTTGCGGCGGCGATCTTTGTCGGATTGATACTGTGGGGCACCATTCCGGACGACGGCTTTCTACGCGACGCCAAAACAGGCAGCCTGATCCGTTCGCCGTTCCTGACTGGAATTATTGCTGTCGTCTTTTTCGGCGGAGTATTGCTTGGGGTAGTTTACGGGTTTGCATCGAAGAGTTTTACGAAGATCGACGATGTCGTCCACGCAATGGAAGGCGGTATGCGGACGATGTCGGTCTATCTGGTGCTGGCATTTTTTGCGGCGCAGTTCGTCGCTTTCTTCAATTGGTCTAACCTTGGGCTGATACTTGCGGTCGAAGGAGCGGAGGTGCTCAGGTCGCTTGAATTGAGCGGAATAACGCTGATAATTGCATTCGTAATTCTTTCAATTTTGCTCGATCTTTTCATTGGTTCGGCCTCGGCAAAATGGGCCGTAATGGCTCCGGTCTTCGTGCCGATGCTGATGCTGCTCGGCTACTCTCCCGAGCTTACGCAGGCGTGCTATCGCGTCGGCGACAGCGTCTGCAACATCATCACTCCGCTGATGTCGTACTTCCCGCTGATCGTCGCGTTTGCACAAAAATACGATCCGAAAGCAGGCATCGGCACGATAATGTCGTTGATGATCCCTTATTCGATCGTATTCTTTATCGGCTGGACTATCTTTCTTGTCATCTGGTTCCTCTTCGAACTTCCGCTCGGCCCCGGCGCCGGAATATTTTACGAATTCGGCGGAACACAGCCACAGTAGATCGAGCCTTAGCGCAGCCACGAATGCACGAATAAATTTGTATTCGTGCATTCGTGGCATATTATTACCTTACGGTTCTTGAACGATTGCGCAATGTCTGCCGGAGTTTACCTACATATTCCTTTCTGCAAGTCGCGGTGTTCTTACTGCGACTTTGCGACGGACATATATCGCAGCAATGATGCCGTCGATCGGTATGTCGACGCATTAAGTTCTGAAATTCGAAATTCGAAATTCGAAATTCGAAATTTGATCGACACTATCTACTTTGGCGGCGGAACACCTTCGCTGCTTGAACCGAAACAGGTCGAGACGATCTTAAATTCCGTGTTCACTGTGTTCTCGGTGGCAGAGCATCCCGAGATCACGATGGAGATGAACCCAGCAACGGTCACGCCCGCAAAGCTTAATGCGTTCAAAAAACTCGGAGTCAACCGAGCGAGTTTTGGCGTGCAGACGTTCAACGACCGCGACCTAAAGCTGCTTGCACGCGGCCACGATGCCAACGATGCGCGACAGACCTACACTATGCTTCGCGAAGCCGGATTCGCAAATATCAGTTTCGACCTGATCGCCGGATTGCCGGGGCAGCCGATTGACGACTGGGGAGCGAATCTCGATCAGGCTATCGAAATGTCGCCGGAGCATATCTCGCTGTATCTATTGGAGATACACGAAAGTACGCCGCTCGCCGAACAAGTCCGCAGCGGCCGCCGAAAGCCGATCGAAGACGAGCTCGCCGCAGAGATGTACGAACTGATGCTCGATCGACTTGCGGAAGTCGGTTACGAGCAATACGAGATATCGAATTTCGCTAAACCGGGTTTCGACTCCCGGCACAACACCAAATATTGGCTGCTCGAACCCGTTTTCGGTTTTGGCGTCTCGGCTCATTCTTTCAACGGCATCGATCGATACGCAAACGAGCGCGACACGGCCAAATACGTCGAGCTGATCGAAAACATTGGTTCAGCGGAGATCACCCGTGAGTCCGTAAATATCTCGTCTGAAACGGCGTTCCTCGGATTACGGCTCACCGACGGGATCGAGATCGACAAATATGAAGCACGATTCGGCATCGACCTATGTAAAAAGACCACTGAAATTGCCGATCAGGGCCTGGTCGAAGCGATAAACGGTCGGCTAAGGCTGACTCCAAAAGGTATGCTGTTTTCGAACGAGGTATTCTGGGAATTTATTTGATCAGCCAACATAGCACTCAAATAAACCCAGATTACGCGTTAGAAAATTTTAGGTTGAAAACTGAATGTTAAACAATCATTTAACATCTGTATTGTGTTCAAGTTACAACAGTTAAGATACTAAAAAGTTCTAATGCGTAGCGTTAGAGATTTTTTAAAGTAAAATCCTTGTAATTCATTCAAACGAAACGTGTTGAACAATTGTTTAACTTGAATTTGTTACAATAAAATTCCTCTAACGCATAATCTGGGATAAATTGATGGGACAGATTGTGGTGTGAATTTTGAAAGAGATGAGTTGGTGGAGACGAGGGGGATCGAACCCCTGACCTCTGCAATGCCATTGCAGCGCTCTCCCAGCTGAGCTACGTCCCCACACGCAATTACGAATAACGAATTGCGAATTTCGAATTATAAATTACCGGCCGAGTTTGGGCAAACCTTGACCGTAACTGAAAAACATTCGTAATTCGAAATTGAATTATCGCCCTTTAAATTCGGGCTTTCGCTTTTCAAGAAAAGCCGAAACTCCTTCCTGCTTGTCCTCGGTCGAAAAGCAGATCGCGAACAGGTCCACTTCACGCCGCAGCCCTTCGTCCAGATTCGAACGCGAGGCAAACTTCACTGCCTCTTTGCAGAGTTGCAGAGCGATCGGCGCTTTTGCTGCGATCTTTTGCGCCAGCTTCATCGTTTCCGCTTCGAGTTGGTCCGCCGGGTAAACATGATTCACCAATCCAAATCGATGAGCGGTCTCGGCGTCGATCATGTCCCCGGTCAGCATCATCTCCATTGAACGGCCTTCGCCTATCAACCGGGTCAAACGCTGTGTTCCGCCGCCGCCGGGCATTATGCCGAGATTGATCTCCGGCTGCGAAAACTTTGCATTCTCGCTGCAAATACGCAGATCGCATGCGAGTGCCAGCTCGTTTCCGCCGCCAAGACAGAATCCATTGACCATCGCGATCACCGGTTTCGGAAACGTATCGATCGTGTTAAAAAGTGTTCGCTCAAAGAAAGTCGCCCGCTGCGAGACCGGCGTCTTCCCCTCGAATTCGGAAATATCGGCACCGGCAATGAACGACTTTTCGCCCGAACCCGTGATGACCACGACACGAACCGAATCGTCCTTCTTTAATTCATCAAAAGCTGCGACGCCTTCGTTGTGTACTTTGCTGCTAAGAGCGTTCAATTTGTCAGGGCGGTTGATCGTAATGATCGCGACTGCTTCGCGTTTTTCAACGGTGATGGTTTCGTAATTTGACATAAAAAAACGACGGGCTTTTTCTGCCGGTCGCCTCACAATTAGATTTGTTCCGCTCTATTCGCTGTGGCCTTCGGCAACATTGTCGTCAGCGATCCATGAAACGAACAGCCGAAGCCAATTATCCTTGGATTCGACGATTGCAACCCCGACACGCGAAGTGCCGTAATTCGCTGGCGATATCCGCATGACCTTTGCTTTTACTTCGACAGGCACGCCGTCGGGCCGATGCGACCTTATGTAAAGGGCCTCGCCGGATTCTATCTTTTGATTGAGCTGAAACATTGCCCCGAGCGTAGAGATATCGTCTGTTTCGGTCGGTTCGCTCCAGGCCGCGCCATCTTCCGTCCGGCCCGACACAACTATCGGAAGACGGAGAGCCATGCGCAATGCAAAACGTTTCTCCTCATACTGAGGCTGAGTCGAAGGCAACATTATTGATTAATCAAATCCGTAGCGCGAATCTAAGTCTAATTATGATAGCACGGAAAGACGGTTAAAATACAAGCGATTACACCCAAAGAGATTGGGCAAAAAACAATGAGGCGGAATAATTGGACTGACTGCCGGGATCTGAAGATGTTGAGCGAATAAGTTTCGTTCGACTAGACTCGAAAGGAGGTTTATAATTTGAATATCGACTCAGCAAACACATGTCAGAAAATCAAATTAAACGAAAAGTTGTAATTCTCGGCTCAGGCCCGGCCGGATTGACCGCCGCGATCTATGCATCGCGGGCGCAGCTCGACCCGCTTGTTATCGATGGGCCGCAACCCGGCGGCCAGCTAACAATAACCACAGACGTCGAAAATTATCCCGGATTTGCCGACGGGATAATGGGCCCGGAATTAATGGATCAGTTTCGAAATCAGGCTCTGAGATTTGGAACGGAAATAATTAATACTTGGATCGACCGTGTTGATCTGTCGGAGCCGCCATTCAAGCTTTACGGCAAGGAAAGCGAAGATGCCGAAGATATCACTACGATCATAGAGGCCGATACGCTGATAATCTCGACCGGAGCTTCCGCGAAATGGCTTGGCGTGCCAGGTGAAGCACCTGTACCAGAAGGCCTTGGCGGAAACGGTGTTTCGGCATGTGCGACCTGCGATGGGTTTTTCTTTCGCGGTAAGCCGATCGTAGTTGTCGGCGGCGGCGATACGGCGATGGAAGAAGCTCTGTTTCTTACCAAATTCGCCTCAAAAGTTGACCTGATACATCGGCGCGACGAATTTCGCGCGTCAAAGATAATGGCAGAACGCGTGATGAACCACGAGAAGATCAACATCATGTGGAACACCGAAGTCAAGGCTATAAATGGCACCAAGGAGGCCGGCGTTCAGAGCATTTCCCTTTTCAATAATCAAACCAGCGAGTCATTCGCACATCCCACCGAAGGCGTTTTTGTCGCCATTGGCCACAAGCCGAATACGGACCTTTTTAAAGGCGTTTTGGATATGGACGAGACGGGCTATCTCATCACTGAAGGTAAAACGATGAAAACGAACATACCGGGCGTTTTCGCTTGCGGCGACGCTCAGGATTCGTATTATCGACAAGCCGTTACCGCTGCCGGTACGGGATGTATGGCAGCGATCGACGCTGAGCGCTTTCTGGCAGAACACGAGGGTGATGTCGAAGTAAACACTGCTTCAAATTATTGATCATTTGAAAAAGGAGCGTTCCGGTTTTGAAACGCTCCTTTTCTTCCATCCAAGCGAATCGGATCTAATCAGAATCGGTGCTGGCCGAACCGCCGCTCAATCCCTGCGGAGTTAAAACGACCTTTTGCCGATCAAAGCCCATTTCTTCGGCTCTGTCCAATATTTCGTAGTAAGTGGTTTCCGCGATCTGGGGAGACCTGCTTAAGATCCAGAAATATTTCCGCTTCGGTTCCCCGATCGCGACATATTGGTAATTCTGGTGAAGATCGATGATCCAATAGTTTGCCCAAACAAACGGCAGAAACGAAATAAATCCGGGGGCAAAGCGGACCTTCAATTTCGAGTTTCTCTCCTTATCCGCGATCTTTGCTTCGCCTACGGCAGATTCCATCTTGCCGCCTTCCCTAAGGCATTTGTTCAGAACTTCGATCCGGCCATTCGATTTTTGAGTGTAAGTCGCGGTGGTGTTTCCGATGCACTGTTTTTGGAAGCGATTAGGATACTTTGCGATCTCATACCAAGTGCCTGCATATCGCTCCAGGTCAACTTTCGCTATCGGCTCGAGCGGTTTGGACTGGGCGATAGATGCTAGCGCAAAAAGCGACATTGTAGTTAATAAGATAAAGGCTGAAAATAATGCTGTCTTGTTCATAGTGTTTTGATGCAATTGACGAGTCCCGTCTCACACCAAAAACGTTTTCGCAAAGGAATTGCATACGGTTTCGGAGAAAAGTAAGATTGTGTAAAGGAATAAAAAGTTAAATAACCCCTTCTGTTTGAAAGAGTATGCCGATATACGAATATAAATGTGCCGAATGCGGCGTTCATCTTGAGAAACGACAAAGCGTAAGCGATGCTCCGCTGGCCATCTGCGAAAGTTGCGGGGGTAAACTGGAAAAGCAATGGTCGCTTTCAGGGTTTCAGTTAAAGGGCGCCGGCTGGTATGTGACCGATTACGCTGGAAAAAGTGCATCGAGCTCGGAAAAGAGCACTGAAAGCACGTCTGAAAAATCTTCGACGGACGAATCAACCAAGTCGGCTCCGGCCGCATCAAAGGAATCAACAGGCAATAAAACGGCGGACAAACCCGCCTCAACTTCCTGAAACGGGCTGTGCATTTTTTAAGAAATATCGCTCTTGTCGCTATTTTGGCATCTTTGGCCATTGGCGAAAGCTTTGCCCAATCTCGCCATAGTTCTCGTTATGGCGACATGGAAGGCACGATAATTAGTGTTACCGCATCGCGCATTGACGACAAGAAAGACCCGATCCGCACAGATAATCTCTTCCTATACGAAAACGGCTTCGAACAAAAGATTCGCAATTTCAGCTTTGATCCTTCGCCCGCGCGAATAGTTTTGCTTGTTGATAATTCCAAGACGGTCGGCGCAGATATCGAAAAATTAAAAAAAGCGACGCTGGAATTTGCCTATGAGATATTTGACGGCGACCAGCTTTTTGTTGTCGCATACGACGAAAAGGCGGAAATAATCCAGGAATGGACCGACGACGCCAAGAAGCTCGAGGAATCGATCGGAACCTTCAGAAAACAAGGCAATCCTCATCTTTTTGACGCGTTGGAGGTGACAACGCGCGAGATATTGCTGCCGCTGATGCCCGGCACAAGGAAAACTGCGATCGTCTTGATCGGCGATGGACTTGACCGCGGAAGCAAAACGGAATTTGAGAACGTGCTTGCCGAATTGCAGAACCGTGATATCACTGTTTACGCGCTTCAACTGCGAGACAGAACGGGCGGAGCTTATCGTCGAAATTCGCCCAAGGCCGGGGCTGTTATAACTCAACTAGTCGAGGGCACCGGTGGACGTGTGTTCCCACTTGATGAGGCACAGGAGGCCGCAAAGGTGATCTGTGATGAGCTAAGGCAAAATCGTTATCTGCTTTCTTATTTGCCGGTCAACACATCTTCCTACGACGCCCGAAATGTGTTTCTTGTCGCCGACGAAGGCATTTCGGTCAGGACCAAGAAAGCCCAGCCTCCGAATATCAAGCAATAATTCGATCTTTTCGGCGACAACGCCGGGTCTGTGCTAGAATTCCAGTCGAAGGCATATTTCCATCCTTCTATACTCGAACGTGAGCGATTTCAAAGACAATCCGCCGCCGGACGATTTTTCCAAAACGACGCCGAACATCAATCTTCCGCAAGACGATGTCGATGCGTCCGAATGGGATAAGAC
>CAZXTS010000107.1:0-9844 GCA_964643745.1 uncultured Chloracidobacterium sp. | reverse complement strand
CAAAGTCGCTAAGAATATTTGATCAGCGGTGTCGCCCGAATGTCTCCGCGTCTCGGCGGTGAAAAATTATCTGACAAGACGAATTCCCGTGAACTGCCAACGCAGGTGCGGGTGGAAAAAGTTGCGATATGTTGGGCGGCTATGGCCCGCGGGGGTTGCGATCGATGCACCGCGAAGCACCATTTGGTTGATCATAAATTTGCCGTTGTATTCGCCGACAGCTCCGTCCGGTTTCTTAAATCCCGGATACGGCAGATAGGCGGAATTCGTCCATTCCCAACGCGAGCCCCAGTCGAATTGTTCGTTCGCCGTCTCCCATTCGACCTCGGTCGGCAGACGCATTCCTTTCCATTCGGCGAACGCGGCGGCCTCATAAAATGAAACGTGGCAAACCGGTGCGTCCATCGGCAATTTCTCCAGACCGCCGAGCGTGAAATGATGCCATTCGTCGTCGCGATCATGCCAATAAAGCGGCGATGAGATCTTCTCGCGATTCACCCAATCCCAGCCTTCGGAATGCCAAAAGCGGTGGTCAGTGTAACCGCCGTCGCCCATGAATTCTAGGAATTCAGTATTAGTTACCAGCCGACCGCTGATCTCGAAATCGTTCAGATAGACCTTATGCCGTGAATTCTCGTTGTCGAACGAAAAGCCGTCGCCGGTGAAGCCGATCTCGTAGATGCCTTCTTCAAAAGTAACGAACTGGCCGCCCGCTTCCGGTTCGTGCTTTTCAAAGCCTTCCTTGTAAACCGGAAACAGCGGGTTCTGGGCGAGCGTGAATTTCAGGTCGGTTAGGAATAATTCCTGATGCTGCTGTTCGTGGTTGAGGCCGAGGATTACCAGTTCCTCGGCGAGCAACCCAGTCGCTATCGCTCCCGGTTCTGACAGGAGTTCGAGCATCTTTTGATCGACATATTTTCGATATTCGAATACACGCTTCACCGTTGGGCGGCTTAGGTCGCCGCGGTTGCCGCGGGCGGTGCGTTCGCCGAGCGTGTTGTAATAACTGTTAAAAAGGAAGCCGAAGTTTTCGTCAAAAACTTGATAATCCGGAACGTACTTTTTGAGGATCATTTCCTCAAAGAACCAGGTCGTGTGGGCGATGTTCCACTTTGGCGGCGAGACGTCGACGGTCGGCTGGGGAATGTAATCTTCAGTTTCTAAAGGCTCGCAAAGTTCTTCGGTTCGGGATCGGACGCGATGGTAAGCTTCGGCTAGATCTGCCGAGGCCGTCTGGACGCTGGTTACCGCTTGCATAGAAATATTAAAACAAAAAGCGCAGCAAAATTAAAGATTTCGGGTAAACGAGCGTCAGCTTCCGGATCGCGTCTGTTCAACTTTATCGATCTTCAATATGGCCTCGCGGACGATCTCCGCAAGGTATGTGTCAGCCGAATTCCGGTATCGTTCGAGAGCTGGAAGCGCGAGCTTGTTACCAAATGCACCAAGTGCGAAAGCGGCCTCGCGGCGTGTGTCGTCGGCCTCTTTATTATTGTTGAGAACGATGATCAGAGCGCGTATCGCTGGTTCGGATTCTGTCATTATGCGGTTCGAAAGGAGTGCCGTGGCATCACCCACGGATTTGAATTTTTCGGGGAGAAAATTTTCGGGTGACACGGTATAGGTCGAGCCGCTGCGGATCAGTGTGGCGATCTGGCCGAGCGAACGAGCAGCAGAACGGCGGATCATTTCGTTCTCTTCGCGGGGCCGGTCGCGGAATATCTGTGTCAGAACCGGCATCGCTTCTATATCCCCGATCTCGCCTAAAGCAATTACGATCGCAAGCCGAACCTCGGCATCGCGTTCGCGGTTAAGTGCGGCGATCAGCGGGTCCGTCGCCGACCAGTTCCCGGTCTTGCCAAGTGCATTGGCGGCCTCGCGTCGAACGAAAGGAAGCCGATCGGCCAGCAAGGGACGAAGAGCGTTGACCGCTTCGCTGCGTTCAAGAAAAATGACCGAACCGGCGGCGGTCGAGCGGACCATTTCGTTTGGATCGTTTAAGGCAGGAAGAGCCGCACGTGAAGCTTCGGGCGTCGCGATGCTTCTCAGTTCAAAAAGCGCACTTCGTTTTGATTCGATGTCGCCCGTAGTAAGTATCTGTGCAAGTTGATCAATGCGATCTGAGGTCTGGCCGTCAGCGAAGTTCGATGCAATGACAAACAATGCCGAAATAAAAAAAAGACGGAGACAGCTCGGGGTGAACTGTGACCGTCTTTTTTCAAATAAATTCATAACGTGCTTTACGCTGACCGCCCGAACGCGGCGCGCTGCGAACTTTCCCATTCGCCAACCTGCCGTGCACGAACATTCTCGTAAGCGCCGGCAAGCGATGAGATCACATCATCTTCTGGACCTAGTTTGCTTCGGTGAAGATCCGACGAATGCCTTCGCTCGGTACGGGAATTGGGAAGTTTGTCGATATCTTTTGGTGAGGTAGTAAACTTTCGGTTGACCATTGCCTGACCCTCCTTTCCGCGGCGGCGGACGGTCAAGCCAAAAACCAAGGGTTTAGGTCGGTCGCGTCCGCACTTGAATTTTTCTCATCATTAAAACTTTCGTGTGATAAAACTCCTACCTTTACGGTTCTGTCAGAATATCATAATTCGAAAGCCCCAAACAAGAATATTTGACACATCGGGCCTAAAAAGTTAGATTTGCAGCATGCCTAGAAGGTTAAACAACCTCGCCCTTATTTAGCCGCTCGCAATCTTCTGCGACGCGGCGATTTTACCAGCATTTTCAACTTAGGTGTTCTGATTTTCCAACAAAGTTGGATACTAAGTCCCTATTCGCTAATATTAGTTGATTTCTCAGACTCTAACGCGGAGTTATTATGCTTACACGATTGAAAATTGACGGTTTCAAAAATCTAGTTGACGTGGACGTTCGATTTGGTCCGTTTACTTGTATCGCCGGCGCAAATGGAGTCGGAAAATCAAACCTTTTCGACGCGATTAGGTTTTTGAGTGACTTGGCAGACCAACCCTTAATTGATGCTGCAATTTCTGTTCGAGATGAAAGCGGAAAGGCATCTGACATCCGCGGGATCTTTCGAAAATTTGCAGACGATAACTTGTCTACTGCTCGATACGCGGAAAATATTCACTTTGAAGTCGAGATGATAATTCCGAAGGATGGAGTGGACGATTTGGGTCAGCAAGCGACCGCGACTTCAACATTCCTTCGATATATTCTTCATCTCGCATACCGAAAGGATAATGGTTTTTCTTCGGCTGGCGGGCTCGAAGTGATTAAGGAAGAACTTGTTCATATAAATGTAGGTAAAGCAAAGGAAGCTCTTCCCTTTAGTCACGCAAAAAATTGGCGCGATTCGGTAGTCTGGAACAAGCGAACGGTCGAGTATATTTCTACTGTCGAGGAACACGGAAATCGTATTATCAAACTTCACCAAGACGGTAAACAAGGTGGTAGCCCGGTTCGTCGAAACGCTAAGACCTTGCCCCGGACGGTCTTGTCTTCCACAAACGCTGTTGAGAATCCCACCGCGTTACTGGTAAGAAACGAAATGAGAGCTTGGCGACTGTTGCAGTTAGAACCATCCGCCTTGCGGAAGCCAGACGAATTCAATGCGCCAGTCCGATTAGGTGAAGACGGTTCGCACATCGCATCGACCCTTTTTCATCTGGCTCAAGTGGACACACAGGAATCAGGTTCGGACGTAAATGTTGACCACTCTATGATTTATGGTCAGGTGGCATCCCGACTGTCGGAATTGATTGAGGATGTTTATGCAGTGGGGGTTGAGCGTGACGAGAAACGCGAACTGCTCACGTTGAATTTAACAACTTTGGGGCGTGTATCCTATCCCGCGAAAGCCCTTTCGGACGGAACGCTAAGGTTTTTGGCTTTGGCAGTGATGGAGTTAGATCCAAATGCTCTTGGTGTAATTTGTCTTGAGGAGCCTGAGAACGGCATTCACCCTGAGCGTATTCCTGCTATCTTGCGTCTTTTGAAAGATATTGCGGTTGACGTAACGGAACCTGTTGGAACCGACAATCCGCTTCGGCAAGTAATAATTAATACTCATTCACCGGTGGTGGTTCAGCAGGTCGGAGATGATGCGCTTCTTGCGGCTGAGCTTGTGGACGGCGGAGTGACCTTTAACTGTCTCTCAGACACATGGCGCACAAAAGACCCGAGTGCAGGCATAGTTTCAAAGGGAAAGATTCTTTCTTATCTGAATCCTAGCAGAACCTCAACAGGACTCAATGAAGATAGCGAGCTAAAAGAGGGTAATGACCAGAAAGTTCGCCGGGTGATCGACAGATCGGATTTCCGACAGTATGTGCTGGATTTTGGAGAAAGCAAATGAAGGCGCTAAGGTGTACATTTATTTCGGACGGACCGTCTGACCGAGCTCTGATTCCGCATTTGGAGTGGCTATTGAGGCAAGTTGGCGTTGAACGGCCTATCTCGATTGAATGGTCCGAATTAAGACATCTTCGAGTAGTTCCCAAATCTCTTAAAGAGAAGATCGAAAAAACGTTGGAACTTTATCCTTGCGAGCTGCTATTCGTTCACAAGGATGCTGAGCGAGACTTACCGGCCTCTAAACTGAAGGAAGTTGAGACTGCCATCTCAAAGATCGTCGGACTGTCTTTACCGCCATTTGTGTGTCTCGTGCCCGTGAGGATGCAGGAAGCGTGGCTCTTATTTGACGAGGATGCCGTACGCAGAGCAGCTGGTAACCCGAACGGACGAATGCCTCTTAGCCTGCCACCACTCAAAAGAATTGAAAGCTTACCTGACCCGAAAGATGTGCTTTATAACCTGCTCAGGACAGCAAGTGGACAATCGGGCCGAAGATTGAGACAACTAAACGTTCGACATGGAGCTAATCAGGTTTCACAGTTTATTGATGATTTCTCAGCACTTCGAATCGTACCAGCGTTCAAGAAGCTAGAAACAGATTTAAGACTGACCATTGAGGCTCTGAACAAAAGCGGATCGTAGTTTTTATGGACGAGAAATATTTCGCGAAAAAGATCGAAGCAAAGTGGCAGAAAAAATGGGCCGAAAGCGGAGCTTTTGCTGCCAGTGAGGATGGCTCAAAGCCAAAGTTTTATCAGCTTGAGATGCTGCCCTATCCTTCCGGAAATCTTCACATGGGCCACGTCCGAAATTATTCGGTCGGCGATGCGGTAGCGTGGTTCAAAAGGCTTAAAGGATTCAACGTATTACATCCGATCGGCTGGGATTCATTTGGCCAGCCGGCTGAAGATGCGGCGGTAAAGCGCGGCGTAAACCCGCGCGATTGGACCGAGGAGAACATCGGCTCAATGCGCGGGCAATTGCAGCGGCTCGGCCTCAGTTATGACTGGTCAAGAGAGGTCGCGACGCATCGTCCCGAATACTACAAATGGGATCAGTGGTTCTTCTTGAAAATGTTCGAAATGGGTCTCGCGTACAAAAGGAAAACGCAGGTCAACTGGTGCGAACACGACCAGGCGACGCTCTCAAATGAGCAGGCAAGCGGCGGGCTTTGCTGGCGTTGCGGCAATCCGGTCACGAAGAAGGAATTGGAGCAATGGTTCTTGAAAACGACCGCCTATGCCGATCAGCTTTTGGACGATATGGCGTCGATCGAATCCGGCTGGCCGGCGCATGTTATCAAGCGGCAGCGTGACTGGATCGGACGCAGCGAAGGTGCTTTCGTAGATTTCAAAGTTAAGGATTCGGACGAAAAGGTCCGCGTTTTCACAACGCGTATCGATACGATCTACGGTGCAAATGCGATCGTGGCTGCAGCTGAGCATCCGCTGATCAATGCGAACAAAGCGGATTTTTCAGCCGAGGTAAATGCAAAGATCAACGAGATAGTCGCTGAAAAGAACAAGCCAACAGATCGCGAGACCGAGATCGAAAAGGACGGCATCGACACGGGCTTAAAAGCGATCAATCCATTCAGCGGTGAAGAGCTTCCGGTCTGGGTCGGCAATTACGTGATGATGGAATACGGCACCGGAGCCGTTATGAGCGTGCCGGCACACGACGAACGCGATTTCGAGTTCGCGAAGAAATTCGAACTGCCGATCCGGCAAGTGATCTCCGAACCGCATCTCGCACACGAACATCACACGGTGCACGCCTTGGCACTTGAAGCACCTTTTTCGGAATATGGCGTGCTGGTCCATTCCGATTATTGGAATGGCAAAACGTCCGATGACGCCAAAAGCGAAATGACCAAATTTGCTACTCTGCACGGATTTGGCGAGGCCGCGACGACATATCGCCTACGCGATTGGGGCGTTTCGCGGCAGCGGTTCTGGGGTTCGCCAATACCGATCGTTTATTGCGCTGCTTGCGGCACCGTGCCGGTTCCGATCGAAGAATTGCCTGTCGAATTGCCGGAAAATGCACCGATAACCGGAACAGGCGAATCGCCGTTGGCGAAAGTACCCGAATTTTTCAATACGAAATGTCCAAATTGCGGCAGCCCGGCGACCCGCGAAACGGACACGATGGACACCTTCGTTGATTCTTCGTGGTATTTCTTTCGTTATCTTGACCCGAATAACGCCGAAAAGCCGTTTGATGAAGCAAAGGCGTCATATTGGACGCCGGTCGATCAATACATCGGCGGCGACGACCACGCGGTGATGCATCTGATATACGCGCGTTTCTGGTCAAAAGCGATGCGGGATATGGGATTGGTCGAGTTTGACGAACCGGTCCGTCGCTTGCTGACTCAGGGAATGGTGGTCGGTGAAACCTTCTTTAACGATTCGACCGGTAAGCGGAAATATTTCCCGCAAAGCGATGTGACTGTTGAGCGGGACGAAAAAGGCAAGATCATTTCGGCAACCGGCACAGACGGCACGATCTTAAAGAATGCCATCGAGCGGATGTCAAAATCTAAGGGCAACGGTGTCGATCCGGACGAGATGGTCGAGATCTACGGTGCCGATGCGACACGACTTTTTGTTTTGTTCGCTGCACCGGTCGATAACGAACTTGTCTGGCACGAAGCTGGTATTGAAGGCGCGGTCAGATTTCTGCAGCGCGTTTGGCGGTTCGTCTTTAATTGGCGCGAAACGCTGCGATCGGCCGCCAAGGACGCCGGAAGCGAAGAATTAACACCGGCGGCGAAGAAACTGCTGCAGAAGACGCATCAGACGATAAAACGGGTCGAAGATGCCCTTGAAACGCTTCAGTTCAACACGCCGGTCGCGGCGATGATGGAATTGACGAACTCTCTTTACGAAGCACAGATCGAGCCTAAAACTGCGACCGGATCAGAAAAGGCAGCGGTTCACGAATCCGTAAATGCTTTGATCATAATGCTTACACCATTTGCTCCGCATACCGCCGAGGAACTCTTTTCTTCGCTTCACGGTTCAGACGAGGGCATGGTCGCTGGCGGTGCAAAATTTCCGGTTTACATATCTGAATTGGCTGCATCAGAAGAAGTAGAGATCGCCGTCCAGATAAACGGAAAGCTGCGGTCACGCATTTTGGCTCCGGCCGGAGCGGCAAATGATGAGCTTGAACGTCTGGCGATGGCCGATCCGAAGGTGGGTGATCATATTTCGGGCCAAACTGTAGTAAAAGTCGTAGTTGTACCGAACCGTCTGGTGAATATCGTCGTAAGATGAGCTGAACAGGTTCGCCAATAAAACCTTTGGAACTTGGGGCCTGATAGTTGTTTACCTTGATTGTAAATGCTAAAAAAACTAGAATTATGGGGCTCGGGCTTCGCAAAACTACGGTCCTAACTATGTCAATAAAATAGGCTTAGACTTTCCCCCTTCGCCTATTGTTCCAGTGTGAGAGTTAGATGAAAGAGTGTCAGCTCTGTAAAAATTGCTACACGGATGACGTGGCAACCTGTCCGAAAGACGGCATGCCGACGATGCACACCATCGCCGGAGAACCTGTTTTGGAAGGGAAGTATCACCTTGAGAGCCGTCTCGGTCAGGGCGGTATGGGTGTGGTTTACAGAGCAAGGCATGCATACCTTAAGACCCAGCTCGCGATAAAGATCATTCTTCCCGACCTGGTCGGAAACGACCCCCAACTTGTTACAAGGTTTCGACAGGAAGCATTGGCTGCGGCCGCTATACGCCATCAGAATGTAGTGGCCGTGACCGATTACGGCGTCATTCAAGGCTCCATTCCGTTCCTTGTGATGGAATATGTTGAAGGCGAAGCACTACATGACCTGCTTGCCCGCGAAAAACGCCTTGAGCCCGAACGAGCATTGGACCTGATGGCGGCAATATGTTCCGGTGTCGGTGCAGCTCACCATCAGGGCATCGTCCATCGTGATCTGAAACCGCTGAATATAATGATCTGCTCGGACAAACCGAGCATTGCTCAGTCGGTAAAAATACTTGACTTTGGCCTTGCAAAGATCAAATCGGGAGAGTTGCTCGGATCATTTATTCAGGCCCAGACAACCGGATTGATGGGGTCGCCGTATTATATGGCTCCCGAACAATGGGCCGATGATGACCCTGATTCCCGTTCGGATATTTACAGCCTAGGGGTAATGCTTTATCAGATGCTTGCCGGCGACGTACCGTTCAAAGGTTCGTCCATTCCGGCGATAATGAAAAAGCACATCAGCGATCCGGCTCCCAGATTCATTGAAGCCGGTGTTGCTATATCGCCCGAACTAGAAGCCGCCGTGCTTCACACGCTTGAAAAGGATAAGGATAGACGAACGGCGACCGTCGAGCAGATGATCCAAGAGATCAAAGACGCGGTTTATCCGCCGGGCATAGGTATCCATACAACATCAGGCGGCCAGACTCTGCCGGTTTCGACCTTGAACGTGAGGACAAATCCTCCGCGTTCGAGAGTCTTTGTTGACAATGTTGCGATCGGAGAAAGCCGTGAAGATGGCTGGATAACGCTCAACGGAATTCAAAGCGGCAATCACAGGCTTCGAATATCGAAAGAGGGTTTTGATGATTGGTTCGGCGAGGTCGTCTGCGATGGCCGCCCGCAGCAAATTGTCGCTGATCTTGCAACCGGAGGCGGCGCGGGGCCAACTGTGGCATATTCCGGCGGTGTTTCGCCAAACACGCCGCAGAATATCTCTTCGACAATGGACGGCGGTCAGGATATGGCGAGAACGCAGGTCCATCAAAATTATATGACCGGCAACCAACAGGTCGCGGTCGAATCGGCACCGAAAAAGCGTTCGTTCGTTTCGCCATTGTTGATCGGCGGTGTTGCCGTAGTGCTCTTGGGTATCTTGAGCGCCGCCGGTGTTGGCGGTGCATGGTATGCCGGTTTGATGGATCGCTGGTTCGGTGGCTCCAACACAAATCAAGGACAAACGGGAACGCCGACCCCGACCCGGACAGTCGACCCAAATGCGACAAAGCCAGATCTTGCATTGATAAAAGGCGGCACTTTCAAAATGGGCCGCGACGATGGCGGAGACAGGGAAAGGCCGGCACACGAGGTTACGGTATCCGATTTCATGATGGACAAGACCGAGGTGACCAACGCCGAGTTCTTTGAATTCATGAACGAGATGGGTTACAGGCCTCAAATACCGGAGCGTTTTCTTGCTCATTGGGTTAACGAACGCCCGATCGCCGGTGAAGAGAAAATGCCGGTCAGATTTGTGAACGAGGATGATATAGCAGCGTTCGCTGCGTGGCGTTCGAAACGTGACGGCGTCCAATATCGACTGCCGACCGAACAGGAATGGGAATATGCTGCCAGAAATGGCTCAAAGCAGAATCTTTATCCTTGGGGCAATAAATTTGAGGCTAAATGTGCTTATGTAGATAAGCCGAGTTCGGATCCGGCTCCCGTCGGCACTGCGTCGTGTCCTAACGATGCCGGCGTACATGATCTGATCGGT
>CAZXTS010000106.1:5962-9881 GCA_964643745.1 uncultured Chloracidobacterium sp. | reverse complement strand
GGGCAAAACCGGCTCCGATCATGCTGTGCTTGCGGCGTGAGATGCCAAGGAAATTATCGTAGCCGACGACCGACGTACCGTTCGTTGCGGCAAGCGTGATCTCATTCTGCTGCCCGACCGGGATAACTGCCGTCACGCCCCGGCTTGAAAAACTGTTGATCAAATGTCGATTTGAACCGAACGACACGTGTCCTAGATTTACCTTGAACTTGCCTTTGCCGAATTCGATCAGGTAGCTCGAAAGATCGATCATCGGAGCCTTTTCCTGAAGCTCTCCGAATCGAAGTGCATTGTTTCGATAGCCGACCCCGACAAGGTCAAATTTGTTAGCGAGTGTCCATCCGCGGTGTTTTACAGTGAATGTAAGTCCGATCTGTGTGTCCACTTCAGAGAACGGATTGCGCTCCGGCTCCGATTCCTGCGGAAAAGTAAGTGTCTGGTTCTGGCCCTTGAAGTTCACGGCAATATTTGGGGTAAATCCAAATTTGGTTGCTTTGTCTGTTCCCTCCGCCGTCACAGGCGCGGCCGTATCCACCTCGGCGGTCGGAGCTTCAGTAATTCCTGCCACAATTAGTTTCAATTCCGTTAGCGATTCCCAATTACCATCGCCGGTAATGCGATACACGGCCACCATCGATTCGCCGGCCGGATAGGGAAATTGAACCGGCGAATAAATGTATTCAGTCCCCGAAACTGAAACCAGAGAAGACACATCCGCATTGCCGATCAACACCGCGAGGCGTCCTTCATCAGGCGTGAGCGGACGGCTTAGCGTTAGGACGATCCGCTCTTCCGCTGCGATCTCGCGGTCTGTAAAATTCGCTGTAACCGTCAGCGGCTCAACGGCCTGTGCCGATGCGTTCCTTTCGCCGATGCTCGAACCTATCAGAAGCAGGAACATCGCAGCGGAAGCCGCTAAAGTTACGTTTCGTCGAAATGATCTTTGAATTATGTTTTTCATTTCACACGACTCCTCGGATGGTTCTGCCGGCGGTTGAGGCGAGCAGCAGGGTTCGCTCAACCGCCGGGTCCTTGGTGGATTGCCGATCGCGATCTAAAAGATCAGCTCCGGCTTATGGGCACTTCGCTGTATATGTGCTCTTGAATTGAGGAACTAGCGGGTTGATCTCGTTTCCACGTTCGATATTGAAACCGATCACTTCAAAAGCGCTGTTGTTCGTAATTCGAAGCTTCCAGTTGCCGTTCATTGCCGCGTCTGCGGCAGTTACGCCCAATGTGATATCGAATTTCGGAGCCTTATTTGAATGGAACGAAAAGTAATTACCCTGAGCCGCAACCGTTCCGTTAGGTCTAAGGACCTCGATCTTCAACGGCGCAAAAGTGTTTGGGATCACGTTTACGGCATGCCATTTTGCGCGTAGTTTGAAAGTTCCGGGACTTTTGCCGATACCAAATATCTGTCGGGTTGTATTGCCGCCTTTCAGGATCGTTGTCGTCTCACCTTCTAGGTCGAGATTCTTTACCGGCGGGCAGTTCGCCGCGTATGTGCTTTTGAACTGCGGAACGAGCGGCGTAAAGTCATTTCCTTTCTCTATGTTGAACCCGATCGCCTCTGCGTGACTATTGTTCGTTACCTCGATCGTCCAAAACCCGGGCTTTTGGGCCTCTGCCGCAGACACGTTGAGGTTAAAGTCACATTTCGGCGAAAGATGCGAGGGAAGATGTGTCGAATAACAGTTTGCCTTCGTCGTTAGGATCGTGGAACCGTGCTTTAATCTGATCTGCAGTCTTGGAGGACCGCCGATCGTCATTGGCAGCGGGTGCCATTTGAACCGCATCTTTAGAGTTCCGCCAAAGGTTGGGATGTTGTATAGCTTTCGCGTAACGGTATTGCCTTTTGGAACCGTGGCCTCGCTCCCTTCCATATCGAGGTTGTAAGTGTTCGCATAGGTTGAGCCTGCCATTGCAACAATAATGATCGCTCCTGTGACCACGCATCTGGCTAAAATGTTCTTTAGTAAATTCGAATTGCTTTTCATAGTTTCTCTCCTCATTTCCAGTTCGATTTTGAAATCCTTTATTGGCTTCAATTGTTACTGAGAAAAAGGAACGAAACGTGTCGCTTTATCGGGCAGAATTTTTTATGGCATGAGGAACGATAATCGTTGAACAGGCTCACGCGGGATCATTCGCCGATCCGCGTTGTCAGAAAGAGTTTGAAGGAATACCAAGATCAATTGGCGGGTATCCATTCGCCTTGCAGCGTGAAGCCGGCCCAGTAGAACGGGTGGGAAGTGCTCTTTTCGGCGAGCATTGATGATTGGGCTCCGCGGAGAGCGGCGGCCGGCGGCAATCCTTCACGGATCATTCGCTGGTAAAATCGCCGCATCAGGTCGGCGGTCGCACGATCATCGACCCGCCAAAGGCTAGCGACCACGCTCGGGGCACCGGCATACATAAACCCTCGCGAAAGCCCGACGATACCTTCGCCCCTGATCTCTTTGCCCAGCGCTGTTTCGCATGCGCTTAACACGACCAGATCTGTGTTCAATTTTAGATTGTAGATATCGTGCAGCCGAAGGAAGCCATCTTGTTCGCGTCCTGTTTCGTCCCACAGCGAAAGTACTATCCCCGAAAGTTCGGGAAATTCGCTGTTAACGACACCATGCGTCGCAAAATGAATAAACTTTGAATTGCCGAAGTTTTGCGACATTGCGGTATTTCGATTGGCCCCGAAATCTAACGCAACTAGATCTTTGTCAGCAGGTGTCATTTCTGAGATCCATTCGGCCTCACGACGGCTAAAACGAAGCCGTCCGAAATCTGATCGCAGCTTCGCGACTTGGTTCATAGTTCCTTCGCCTTCAGCCGCACCAGCCCCGCTCTTCCCGTTGCGGACAGCCGCCGCGGTTCTGAAACGGACATCGTCAGACGCAAAAACAGGATCAGCCATTATCGAAACCAGATTCCGTTCGGCTATCTTTTTTCCGGCCCGACGCTGCCGCATTACCGAGATGGCCGATGCGGATGGAAGATAGACGAGTTCGTTCGTCTCAGCCAAATAGGTGGGACGCGATGTGCCCGCAGCTTTTGAGCCCTGCACAACTTTTGCCGAACCATTGGTTTGCGAGGTCAGGGCCGCGAACGGAAGATATTGAAGTACTCCATCAGCAACTATCAAAAGACGTTTGCCCTTTAGGTCAGGACCTATTGGCGAAAGGAGCGCGACACTTAGCTTTTCAGTTTCCGCCGCGAGCATCTTGTCGGCATCCACGAAACGCTTTTTGCGGGCTGCTAATGTCTCATTCGGACGGACGTCATTTCTTGCGTTCAGAGAGCTGAGGAAGCGACGCGTAGATGCTTCGATCTCCGAACGCTTTGGAAGAACGTAGACGAAAGCGGATTCCTTGGTTATCGCCCAAACATAACTTCTCTCGTTTCCAAGAGAATATTCAAGCAAGATCGAATCGTCATCAAGGACCTCGGAGCGCACTTTCTCCAATGTTAGCGGTTCGGGGCGCAGCATCGAAAAATAGTTCGGACTGTTCATCCTGATCTGCGCCTGTATCTGTCGATACTGCGAGAGAAGATCGTCGATCTCGCTCTCGGCCGTTTCTATCTCTTCTTTTTTCGCTTTGGTGCGTTGAAGATTGAGCCGATAGTTTTCTTTATTGTTCAACCTCGTCTTGATCGATCTTTCCTGACCAAGAAGCCCCAGGTCCACGCCGCTCCTGATCTCAACGTTCGATTCGGCCAACAGGTCCATAAGGCTTCGTGCCCGCGAACGTTCGCTTTGGTCAAATGCCTTGGCGACCTTTTCCGGATCGGTGTGGCCCATTCCGGCTCCGAGCAAAAGATCGATATAAAGTTCATGCGCTGTTTTTCCGACGGTAAAGAACGCAGACCGAAACTCTTCGCCCGGTATCTGGTCGCGAAGCCTGTCGAATATCTCAAACGC
>CAZXTS010000106.1:1721-5862 GCA_964643745.1 uncultured Chloracidobacterium sp. | reverse complement strand
GTTTCAAGTCCACGCCCCAAATACTCGATCGCCTTAGAGATCTCGCGCGTTTCTTTAAGATGCAAATTCCCTAAGTTCTTTAATGCGACACCCAATTGCCGCCGGTCACCGATCTTTTCTGCGATCTCCGCCGACTTGGTGTATCGGTCCAGGGCTGCATCGAGGTCTGAAATACGCAGATAAAGGACGCCAAGGTTATTTATCGTTATCGCCTCTCGTTGAGCGTTGCCCATTTCCCGAAAGATCTTCAAAGCGCGATCGCTATGTTCAATGGCGTCTTTTATACGAAACAGGTCTGAATAGACCGCAGATAAATTTAGCAGAACGTCAGCCTCGCCGGCCTTGTTGTTGTTCTTTCGGAATATTTCAAGCGCCTGTTGATACGATCGGAGCCCGCTTTCTTGTTCTCCCAGAATCCGATCGATGCGGCCAAGGTTGTTCAGAAGCGATGCAACTGCGCCTTCCATTCCGAGTCCTCGGAAGATCGCAAGAGATTCGACAAATTTTTCGCGGGCTGCACGTATCTCGCCACTGCCGAAAAGTGCGAACCCGACACTGTTCATTATCGCCGCTTCCATTTCGCGTTCGCTGTGGCTACGCGCGATCGTAAGGCCCTGTTCCCACACCGACATCGCTCCATCACGATCGCCAAGCGCGTTCTTTACTTGTCCAATATTCAAAAGAGCAGTTGCCTGTAAACGCCCATCGCCAATGCTTTGGCTAATTGCAAGAGAGCGGGAAAGATATTCCAAACCTTCAGTACGCTGGCCAAGCGCAGCTTTCGATTGGCCGATATTGTTCAGAACTGTCGCTTCCCGGTCTTTGACGCCGAGTTCGATATAGATCGTGAGCGCCGCTTCGTACTTTGTGATCGCGGCAGTTCGAGCTTCCGGAGTTCCTGTCTTTCTGAGCGTCTCGGCTTCGGCAAAGATGGCATCCGCTTCCGCACGCCTGTCTTGAGCGATCGCGGACGAGCAGAGAAGAAGGATCAGTATCGAAAATAACAAGACGCTTGACCTTACCTCAAGCGATCCCGCTGGGAACACAGATCTAGAACTAATGCGTTTCATTTTTCCACCCTGAACGAATAAAAGCCTATTTCCTCTGTGGCTCCATCATTCCGCACGCCGCTAAGAGCGACCTCAAATTTACCGCGTTGAAGTCTTCCGCTCGGAATTGTAACCGCGACCGGCTTCTCGACAGAATTTGCCGTCAACCGGATCGTGTTAGTTGCGACGACCGATCCCGAACCGTCCTTTACGACCACGCGATATCTATCGAAGGGCTCTTTGTTATCGTGAACAATGGTCAACCGAACCGACCCGGTACCAGACGGAACGGAACTCGTTTGCGGACCGGAACTTCGCGTTGAAGGGAACAACGTTAGTGCGAAGATGCGTGGCGGTTCCGTCTGACCATTATTCTTGTTCGCTCTTGCGTTCGATCCGTTTGTTTCCTTGGCACCGTTTGCTTTGTCGGGCGTGGTCGGCGGCTCGTCGTTCGTGCCGGTGGCCGGGATATCAGGCAGCGGCGAATTGATGTTCTCAACCGGAACGGTGATGGCAAGTTCATCCACCGGCTGCATTGAAAGATACCAAATTGCACCGGCGGTGATCAGCAATGCAGCAGCCGCACCGGTTGCGGCCATACCAAATCCCGAGAAAAAGCCCCGCACCTGATCAAGGAATCCGACGCTCTCAACCGCCGGGTTGATACCGACCGGCATTGTTTTCGCAGCGATCCCGCGTGCCAGTTCGACCCGGGCGATCCGGCTAGGCGAGTTCAAATATGCCTGATCGAACCTTGTACGTTCCGATGCTGGCATTTCATCACGCACGAAGGCATCGACAAGTTCATTCTCGAACTCATCCAATTCATCGGCGACGCCGGCGTCCGCGAAAAGAATGCGTTCAAACTCATCTCGTTCGGCCGGATCAAGCTCGCCGAATAGATAGCTTCGATATTTTTTGTGTTCTGGTCTCATTCCCGTGTCGAGCCTGTGATCTCGTTGACATCCGACGGCAAACGAAATCTGCCCTCGCTATTTACTGACAATATCTACCAAAACGTGTCGAGCGCCTGGAAAAAATTATTCATTCCCGCAACATTCGGTAACGCACCGCTCCAATCGGTCCCGAATACGAACCGCCCGGTTTCGCAACGCATTTGCAGGAATTCCCAGTTCCTCTGCGATCTTCCGCCTCGTTTTGATCTTTTCGTCCTTTTCGCCCTGATAATATTCAAGGATCAGCGTCCGCGACGCGGCGGGCAATTCATCGAGACACTTGTCCAAACAACTTAGCTGCTGCTCCTTGATATCCGAAACACCCTGCTCGCGGTCAACACTTGCAAGTTCCGGCAATTCATCGGTCATTCGATTTTCCGGTGACCGCGAGATCTCCAGCCCGACCATTCTCGCGATTCCGAGTGCATAACTCGAGACATCGTCAAACTCTTGTCCTTCACCCAGCTTTTTCGTAAGCCGATCAATGACCGTGTCGGCGGCGATCTCTGACTGCCAAACGCCCCGAACTTCGAAGAATCTGACGATCTTTCGCCGAAGGCCGAGATAGCAGTCGGCCGCCTCTTCCGGATCCGCCGAAAGTGACCTCAACAGCCGATCGAACGAAGTTTCGTCGGGCTCAGTTCTTCGCGGCGGCTGGTCTGCAAGGGTCATCGTCTTTATCGGATCAGTTTCGATCGTCGTCTTTTTTTCACGAGTGATCCGGATCGTTCATTTCTGTTTTGCCATCTCGTGAGACTTGCTATTGTATGACAATTTGTCAATCATACTCTCAATCTCGGTCTGCGGGCAGAAATACTTTGGCTCATATGCCCTTGAGGTCGATTTTCCTTTTTATTTCTGATGGATGATCTCGAAAACAGGCGCCAGGCAACAATAGTTTGGGGAATTGCATTCGCACTCACCTTTGTTTGGCTATTGCTGATCGTCGCGCCGGCCGTTCTTGGCCACTTCGGTCTTACGTCTGCATCCGCGCCGATATTTAGTTTCTTTGGCGCGATCTGCCACCAGATACCGGAACGTTCATTTCACATCGGCGAGCACCAATTTGCGGTGTGTTCGCGGTGCTTTGGTGTTTACTTTGGTTTGGTCGCGGGCCTTCTCATTTACCCGATCTGGCGACGAATTGACGACATCGAACCGCTTCCGCGCAAATGGCTGCTTTTATCGATAGTTCCGATGGGCATCGATTGGTCATTGACGATCTTCGATATCTGGGAGAACAACCACGCTTCAAGATTCATTACTGGCCTGATCCTCGGCGCCGCCTGTTCTATATACATCTTGCCCGCATTGGTCGAAATTTTTCGCAATCTGAAGACGTCTAGGCGTTCCTCATAATAAGCCGATTGCTGCCGAACAATCGTTGACTATCCGGCGTATAAGTAGGAAAATCGGAGGATAGATTGAAAGATGAAGCTTGATAAAGAAACCGCGACCGAGAAAGCAAAAGAAGACCTGGCCAAAAGGTTAGGTGTTAAGGCATCGGAGATCTCTGTGGTTTCGACAAAGTCAAAAGAATTTCCTGATATGTCGCTCGGGGCGCCGGCTGACGGTGAGTTTGCCGCTCAGATGATCTCGAACGGCTGGGAAATTTCTCTCGGGCACAACGGCAAGAACTACGATTATCGCGGCGACAAATATCAGCTAAGGCTTAGCGGATACAACGGGAAGAATTACGTGGTCGTCGGGTGATATTTAAGGAGTAAGGGTTATGAACCGGAATAATATTTGGATACATGTTTTGATCGCGGGTGTTTTGGTGACCTTCGCCGCCATATTTGGTCAGATCGACAGATGGCGCTCGTCGCTTAAAGAGTTCCGTACGAAACCGGTTCAGACAGTTCAAAAACCCAAGACCGCGGCCCGTTCGCAAAAAGAGGCCGAGGCAGAAGTGCTTGTACGATTTAAGTCTCATGTCTCGCTGACCGAAAAGCGAAAGATCGTTGCACGCTTCAATGACCGCATCGACGACCGTCTTGAGTTGGTCCGGGGCCTTGTTGCGATAGACGATCTGGATAATGCAGGTGTTGACCGCATTGTCGCGGAATATTCGGCATTGACCGAATATGTCGAATACGTCGAGCCGAATTATCAGATAAATGCCGATCTGCCTGA
>CAZXTS010000106.1:0-1621 GCA_964643745.1 uncultured Chloracidobacterium sp. | reverse complement strand
ACCGATACCGAACTCGGAACATTCAATGATAAATTCGGCTTCAACGCGGTCGATAATCTGAGCGATCCGATGGACGACAACGGCCATGGGACCCATTGCGCCGGTGTCATCGGTGCCGAGGGCAACAACGAGATCGGTATCGCCGGAATAAATTGGAACGTTCAAATAATGCCGCTTAAGTTTCTCGGCCGCGGTGGATTTGGAACCACGAAGGACGCGATCGAAGCGATAAATTACGCGGTCGATCGAAAGAAAAAAGGCGTAAATGTTCGTGTGATCAGTGCAAGCTGGGGCTCGACACAATATTCGAAAGCTCTTGAAGATGCAATCCGCGCGGCCGGTGAAGAAGGCATTCTGTTCGTAGCTGCGGCCGGCAACAACGCCGGTGACAACGACAGGCGTCCGCATTATCCGTCAAACTACGACTTGCCGAACGTGATCAGCGTTGCCGCGTTGGACAGCAGCGATCTGCTTGCTTCGTTCTCGAATTTCGGCCGAAAGACCGTTCACGTTGCCGCACCGGGCAAAGAGATAGTCTCGACTTGGCTTAATGACGGTTTTCGCGAAGCTTCGGGCACGTCAATGGCAACGCCTCATGTTGCCGGCATCGCCGGACTGATCGTCGCGAACGAACCGGACATTTCGGTCAAAGACCTTCGCGAACGCATTCTTCGCTCGGTCGATACTCTCGACATACTGAACGGCCGTATATTCTCGGCCGGCCGCATCAACGCCGCAAAGGCTTTGGGCCAATAATTCCAGGTAAACCATCTCCTCCAACCAATGTACGAAATGGGGCGGTCAAGCAAATGTTTGATCGCCCTAGTTCTTTTTGGATAGGACGAAAGCTTCACTAAAGTCTGTATTTCCAATAGTTATGCGGCGGATCGAATCCCCCACGCAGGACTGGCACACACTTTGCGGTAATGGACTGTGGGCAATGGCTATCCATTGCGATGAATTTCGGTAAGGGGAAGATAAAGATGAACAAAGTTAAAAATTTTATCGCGATCAGTGCTTTTTCGTTGATGGTTTTGGCATTGCCTTCGGCAGTTTCGGCACAGTGGTTTCCGGGAGGAAACAACGGCCCGTATTATGGCGGACAGGGCCGTGACCTGCGTCACGTGGCAGACCGATTGAAAGACCGCAGTCGGGACTTCGAAAAGCGCGTCGACAATGTTGTTGATCGCCGGGACGATCGCCGTGATAACCGTGGCGGTTGGGGCAACAATCGCGGCGGCTGGGGAAACCAAGGTTATTATCAAGGCGACCTTAAGCAGCTTGCAGGTGATTTCCGCCGTGCGGCAGATCACTTTGAAGATAAATACGGCAATGGCCGAAACCTTCGCAACAGTGAAGACGCAGCTCGTCGTTTGCTTGATTCGGCAACCAGATTGGAAAATGCGATGCGGGGCATGCGGATGAACAATCAGTTGATGGGTCAGTGGAACTCGATGCGTGGTGATCTGAACATGGTCGCTAACACATATGGTTACAATTACAACCGTGGACGCAATACACGAAATGGCGGGAATAACCGCAACGGCGATTGGCGTAACCGCATCCCGTTCCCGCTTCCCTTTTAATGGTTAGTTAGTTCAGATACAACTCAATGCAAAAT
>CAZXTS010000105.1:0-9890 GCA_964643745.1 uncultured Chloracidobacterium sp. | reverse complement strand
AAGCGCCGGATGGAGGTCGAGGTTCAGAAATCGAACGTCCTTCTGATCGGGCCGACGGGAACTGGTAAAACACTGCTTGCGCAGACGCTTGCTCGACTTCTAAGCGTTCCCTTCTGCATCGTCGATGCGACGAGTCTGACCGAAGCCGGCTATGTCGGCGAAGATGTTGAGAATATCTTACTTCGCCTGCTTCAATCGGCCGGAAACGATGTCGAAAAAGCACAAGAGGGGATCATCTACATCGATGAGATCGACAAGATATGTCGAAAAGACGACAACCCCTCGATCACCCGCGATGTTTCCGGAGAAGGAGTTCAGCAGGCGCTTCTAAAAATTCTCGAAGGAACTACTGCAAATATTCCCACCGGCGGCGGCCGTAAACATCCGCAACAGGAATTTACTCAGCTTGATACCACCAACATATTGTTCATCTGCGGCGGGGCGTTTATCGGCCTTGAAAAGGTGATCGAAAAGCGCTTTCGAAACAAATCGCTCGGGTTTCAGGCCGATGTAAAGACCAGCAAGCAAAGGCAAAGTGAATTGATCGGGAAACTCGAACCGGAAGATCTGATCCATTACGGATTGATTCCGGAATTTGTTGGCCGCTTACCGGTTATCAGCAGTCTTCAGCCTTTGGATGAGAATGCACTCATCACGATCCTGACCGAGCCGAAGAATGCACTGGTGAAACAGTATCAGCGAAAATTCGAGTTCGACAATATTAGTCTCCGCTTTACCGAAGACGCATTAAAGGCGGTTGCCCAACAGGCTTTTCTGCGAAAGGTCGGGGCTCGCGGGCTGATGATGATTATGGAAGAGGTGCTGCTCGAATCAATGTATGTTCTTCCGTCAGAAAAGCGACTGAAGGAATTGATCATCACCCGTGAAATGGTTGAACGTAAAGCACCGGTCTTCGATCTCATTCGGCCGATCGAAGAGGCTGCTTAGGCTTTCGGCATTTTGGGGTTTCCATTCATTGAAGTCTCAATCGATGGCTCGTCGACCTCAGACAAGAATTTTTTAGAATATTTGAACTATTGACCGTCTAGCACTACTAAGAGTTTCAATTGCAGACCGTAAAAATACGTTTGACCGGAATGCTATTGTATTTCGGGTGCTTTTTTGAGTAAATTTCAGATAGGCCTTTGACCGACGCGGAGAACCCCCTTTCCGAACCGACTAATATGCAGGAATTTTCAGACCAGATGCCCTCAGATATTCGCCGATATCCGATGGTCCCAATACGCGATGTAGTTATTTTTCCGTTTACGAAAGTCGCTTTCAAGATAGGCCGTCCGAGCAGTGTTAGGGCACTCGAAGAGGCGATGACCGGCGAGCGGGACATTTTTCTTGCCACGCAGCATGATGCCACTGTGGACGAACCAAAATCGGACGAGATATATACGGTCGGGACACTTGGCCGAATCCTGCAGGCACAGCGGCAGGAAAATGGGCAGATCAAGGTTGTTGTTGAAGGCAGGGAACGCGGAAGCTGTGTGCGAATAGAGCAGGACGACGAAGGAATGTTCTATTCGTATGTCAGAAAGATAGTTGCCATTGATGAATCCGGTTACCGTACCGATGGCCTTTTGCAGCGCATACATGGGTTGGTTGAACAATTTCTGCGTGTTTCGCCGGACGCCTACACAGATGCTCTTCACGCTAGTTTGCGAGGGATATCTGCGGCCCAGATCGCCGATTCAATGTCTTCGCATTTGCGTATAGGTGTCGAAGAAAAGCAGGACCTTCTGGAAACCTTCTCGGTCGCCGAACGCCTTCAGAAACTGTCGGACATTCTTGAACAGGAGATCGAGAAACGACAGCTCGATCGAACGATCCATTCGCGGACCAAAAAGCAGATGGACAAACATCAGCGCGAATACTACTTGAACGAGCAGATCAAAGCAATTCACAAGGAGCTTGGCCGAAAGGATGAAAAGGCTGAGCTCGAAGAAATTAAGAAAAAGATCGAAGAAGCGGGTATGACCGCCGAGGCCAAGGACAAGGCAATGCAGGAATTTGCCAGGCTTGAGGCGATGCCGCCGATGTCCGCAGAAACTACCGTTTCAAGAACCTATCTGGACTGGTTAATTAACGTTCCGTGGCAGCAACGGTCAGACGAAATAGAAGACCTAAAAGTAGCAGAGCAAACCCTGAACTCGGACCACCACGGGCTAGAAAAGATAAAGGAACGTATCCTCGAATTTCTCGCCGTTCGCCAGTTGGTAAAGAACCCAAAGGGCACCATACTTTGTTTCGTCGGAGCTCCGGGCGTTGGGAAGACGAGTCTCGGAAAATCGATCGCAAATGCTACCGGTCGAAAGTTTATGCGGCTTGCTTTAGGCGGCGTGCATGACGAAGCGGAGATCCGCGGTCATCGAAGGACATATATCGGGGCTCTTCCGGGCCAGATAATTCAGCTTATGAAGCGGGCCGGCACGATCAATCCGGTGATCTTGTTGGACGAGGTCGATAAACTCGGCCGCGATTTCCGCGGTGATCCGAGTTCTGCCCTTTTAGAAGTCCTGGATCCTGAGCAGAATGGAACATTTCGTGATCACTATTTGGATGTGGATTACGACCTTTCAAATGTGTTCTTCATAGCGACGGCAAATGTGCTGCACACGATCCCGCCGGCACTTCAGGACCGGCTCGAGAAGATCTCGCTTTCCGGTTACACAGAACGAGAGAAGCTTGAGATCGCAAAGCGACACCTCATACCAAAGCAATGCGAGCACAATGGAATTGAACCAGAAAAAGTAGTGTTTACCGACGACGGTATATTGGAAACGATCCGACACTATACGCGTGAAGCCGGCGTCAGAAATTTGGAAAGAGAGATCGGTTCATGTTTTCGAAAGATCGCGAGAAAATTTGTTCTCTCGGATGACCGAACGGATTTTCGGGTAGTTATTGACGCTGAAAAGGTGCGTGAATTGCTCGGGACTATCCGGTTCCGAAAACAAGACATCGCCCGAAAAAGTGAAGTTGGCTTGGTCAATGGGCTTGCATGGACCGAAGTTGGCGGTGATGTTCTTCAGGTTGAAGCGACGCTAGTGGGCGGCAAGGGTGAGGTCACGCTTACCGGAAAACTGGGTGAGGTAATGCAGGAATCGGCCCGTGCGGCTCTTACTTGCGTTCGATCGCGAGCTGAAGCCCTTAAGATCGATCCGGCCATTTTCAAGGAAAAAGATCTGCATATACACGTTCCCGAGGGAGCTATCCCTAAGGACGGACCGAGTGCCGGTATAACGATCGCGACCGCTATGGTTTCGGCAATGACAGGAGCCGCGGCCCGTCATGACGTTGCCATGACCGGCGAGATCACTCTGCGGGGCAAAGTGCTGCCGATCGGCGGTGTGAAAGAAAAGCTTTTGGCCGCACATCGTTTCGGCCTTCGAACTTTGCTTCTGTCGAAGGAGAACGAAAAGGATCTGGCCGATATTCCGGACGAGGTTCGCGACGATCTGACAATTCATCTTGTGGACACTTTAGATGAAGTTCTTGACGTTGCGCTGGAAGCCATTCCAGAGACCAATCAGTTGAATGAAGTACCCGTTTGGAATGTTGATGAGCCTTCGGCTGAAATGCCCGCCGTCACCGAAAGCAACTGATTGCCGATAATTTGAGATCAGGCTTAACCAAACAGGTCCTGGTACTTCCGCGGTTATGTTCGGGGTGGAGACCGAATTTCTCGACCCGTCTTCTTATCCTTACGTCTGCGAAAATGCCGATCCGGGAACCGGCCGCATTAATTCTGTAAAGGTCCTGCACACATACCTTTTCGATCTCCAAACCCGCAAAACCATCGGTAGCTCCCGTATCGCCTCAAAATTTGCTTGAGATCTACCGACAACGCAGACAATTCTCAAATACTTAAAGTTTTGCCTTAAGTAAATCATAGTGTAGAATCTGAAGAAGTAACTTCGTGTCTATGGGCCGTTTTCCGAATTAAGTAAACGGATGCTCGCTCATCGACATCAGACCATATGCCGCATTATCGTTTGTGCGACGAAGCCATTTTCAAAATTTGAACAATTATGAAGTACCGAATGATGAAGAACCAGTTTTTGCGTTTCTCTTCCTTTTTGGCCTTAACGATCTGTCTCGTAGTGCAGGGATACGCCGACGGGCCAAGCTTTGAGGATAAATCGAATTCGGCTGTTTGGCAGGTCCTGGGCCCAACGGGCGGCGATGTTCGTGCGGTGGCGATCGACCCAAAAGACAAAGATAAGATCTATATCAGTACGATGGATGGGCAGATCTATGTTTCCATCGATGCTGGCCAGAACTGGCGGCTTCTGGTAAATCTCGACCAGCCTCAGCTGATCCTTGATGACCTTTTGGTTGACAGCTCGGATTCGAACCGTATTTTCGCCGCCGGAAATCGCGGCAATGCAGCCGGAGGCTTCTTTTATACGAAGGATGGCGGCAAAACCTGGAAAGAGGTAAAGGAACTCAGCGATCAATCGATCCATTCATTGACACAGGCTGATCATGATCCAACGGTCATTTTCGTTGGAACAAGGGTCGGGGTATGGCGGTCGACCGACTCTGGTGAAACTTTTGAGCGTCTCGTTTCGGGTTCCTCGCCGATCAATGTTAATTCAATGGCTGTTGATCCTCGAAATTTGAACACGATATATGCCGGAACATGGTGGCGGCCTTACAAATCGACAGACGCTGGCAAGACGTGGCGTCTGATCAAGAGCGGAATGATCGATGATTCTGATGTTTTTGCTCTTTCGATTGATTCCACATCGCCAAACCGGATGTTCGCTTCGGCCTGCAGCGGTATTTACGAATCGACGAACGGCGGTGAACAATGGCGGAAGATCCAGGGAATTCCCTCAACCTCGCGCCGGACGCGTGATATTCTGATCCACCCTGCCGATCCTAATAAAGTCTTCGCTGGAACCACGGAAGGATTCTGGATGTCCGTGAACGGCGGAAAGACTTGGAGCATGACGACACAGCGAAATCTGGAGATCAACTCCATCGCGGTCCATCCGGAGGCTCCAAATCGCGTTTTCATCGGTACGAATAATCATGGAATGATGGTCTCGAACGATGGTGGCCGGAATTGGGCACAAACGAACAGGAACTTTACCAGCCGTTTGACCTATTCCGTAACGCCCGATGTCACGGATCCAAACAGGCTCTATGCAACGACGAAGAACACCTCGTCTAGCGGAGGATTTGTTTTTGTTAGCGGCGATGGCGGCAGGTCATGGACGCAGGCTCGCGGGTTGGATATCAATCTCCATGCAGCATTTGCGGTTCTCCAAGATCCGCAGAATCCGGCAACGATGTATCTTGGTACCAATGTCGGTGTATTTCAATCGGTCGATCGTGGAAATTCGTGGAAGCTTTTTTCACCTCCGCGTTCAGCACCGGCCAGGCGTTTGACCCCTGCTCAGCGTCGAGCTGCTGCCGCAGCAGCCGCGAAAAAGCCGGCAGGCCCGCAAATGGTCCCCGCACTCGGTGAAAAGGTCACGGTTCTGGCTCACACGAACGACGGAAAGAACGGCATCCTTGCTGGTACTGACAAGGGTATTTACCGAACTTACGACATTGCAAAGGGTTGGGAGAAACTTTCATTTCCCGCCGAGCTGAGTCCAAAGGTCTTTGCGATCCACACAACACCCAACGTTCCCGGAACGATTTGGGCAGGTACGGCAACCTCCGGTGTGATCGTCTCAACGGACGATGGAAAGACTTGGGTCAAGACCAACAGTTCCCCGGATGGCATTCCGGTAAATTCCATTGCGACTGACCCGAAAAGGCCAAACTACATTTACGTCGGCACGACCCAGTCGCTGTATGTCAGCCGTGACGGCGGACGTAATTGGGAGCGACGTGGCGGAAATCTTCCGCTCGGCAACTATTCAAGCATCTTGATCAACCCGAATAATACTGACGAAGTTTTCGTCTCTAGTTCATTGGAAAGCGAAGGCGGTGTTTATCTTTCCGAGAACGCCGGTCGAAGCTGGAAGCGTTTTGATTCAAGGAACATGACGCTTCCGAGCAGACGATTTTGGTCGATCGCGTTCGATCCGAACGATCCGAACCGTATTTTTGCAGGGACTCATTCATCTGGCGTTTATGTGATCCAACGACAACAGGAATCCGCATCTGCAAAGACCGGCACCGATGCCGAATCGGCAAACTGATCGGTAATAAAATGACTACACATGAGGCGGTCCTATTTCTGGGCCGCTTCTTTTCGTTAGCCGGTAATGTTGATAGGATTTATAATCAGATCTGACCCGGGAAAAAGCTTGATTATGAAAGAGAGTGCATGCCGTATGCCGATCGGCGAATTTGGTCTTCGCATCGAAAGCCTTCCTTTTGCCGATATACCCGGACAATCTAAGCTTTTTCTTGATTTTCTTGATGACTCACGCTCGCCCAATGCCTTTTATCCCTCGCGGCCAAATTCAGTAAGCGAGTTGGCGAGCCGTATTCCGGACGTGATCCGAAATTATCCGGGCCATCGGGCCGATGTCTGCCAGGCACTGATGGAGATGAACCGATCGTTCGGTGGCGGTGAAAAGACTTTCGAGAATATTGAATTACTAAAAGAGCCCGGAACGGTCGCGGTCTTAACGGGACAGCAGGCCGGTCTTTTCGGCGGCCCGCTTTATACCGTTTATAAGGCACTTTCGGCCTTACGCCTTGCTGAAGAACTTTCTCAAAACGGGCATCCGGCGGTCCCGATATTCTGGGCGGCGACCGAGGACCATGACTTTGAGGAAATTAGCTCGGCTTACGGGATAGGTCCCATTGGTGAGTTATTTCGAACAAAGATCGAGCAGAACCAAAGCGAGCTTGAAAAGCCGGTTGGAGCGATCGCCGTCGATGAGGCAATGATCGACGCGATTCGGAGCCATTTGGAGTCATTGGGCGATTCGGGAACAACCGAGGTTGTCCGCGAGCTTCTTTCCGACAGTTGGTGTCGCGGGCAGACGTTTGGGTCAGCGTTCTGCCGTTTTATTTCGAGATTATTTGCGAAGTTTGGCCTGATCGTGGTCGATCCCTTAGATCAAGACATTAGACGATTGTCGGCTCCGTTGATCAAGGAAGCGATCACAAAGACTCCGGAGATAGTTGCATCAGTTTTGAAACGTGACAGCGAACTTGCCGATGCCGGCTATCATTCGCAGGTCGCCATCGAAGAAAATTACTTCCCGTTATTCTTGATCAGTGAAAATGGGAAACGGCGGTCGCTAAAGAACGCGGGCGACGGACGGTACAGGCAGACGGGCGAGAATAGGGAATTTTCTTTGGATGAACTTCTAAAGATTGCAGCATCGGAGCCAGAGCGGTTCAGCCCGGCGGTGCTGCTTCGGCCCGTAATTCAGGATTACCTTTTCCCGACCATTTGTTATTTTGGAGGAGCCGCCGAGGTAGCTTATTTCGCTCAAAACAGCGTGGTTTACGAGCAGCTCAGCCGACCGGTTACGCCGATCCTTCATCGGCAAAGCTTTACTGTTGTTGAGGCAAGACACAAGCGAAATTTGCAGAAATACGAGCTTGACCTTTCTAAAATGTTCGTGGGATTCGATGAGGTCTCGGCGCAGGTTATCGATCGATTTCTACGGCCCGAGATCGCCGATCTTTTTTCCGAAACTGAAGAGGGAATTGACCGACAACTCGAACGGCTGGATGAAAAGTTAACGAAGCTCGATCCGACGCTCTCGGCAAATCTAACGACAAGGCGTCGGAAGATCTTGTACCATATCAACGCATTGCAAAAGAAATACCATCGCTCAGTGGCGGAGAAAGATGCGATCGTTTCGAGGCAGCTTCGCGGCGCGTTTTCTGAATTGCTGCCAAATGACGGACTACAGGAGCGTTCGGTCGGCATTACCACCTTTATCGATCGCCACGCTCTTCGGTTTATCGATTGGTTGTACGAAAGCATTGATCTCGACGACCGCGGCCACCGGGTGATCTATCTATAAAATGGGCAAAATTCGCATTCTTACTGACACTCTTGCAAACCAGATCGCTGCCGGCGAAGTGGTTGAACGGCCTGCGTCCGTAATAAAGGAACTTATTGAAAATGCGATAGATGCCGGTTCAGGCAGGATCAGAGTAGAGATCGAACTCGGCGGCCGACGCCTAATGCTCGTTTCCGATGACGGGGAAGGTATGGTCCGCGACGATGCGATCCTCGCTTTTGAACGGCATGCAACATCTAAGATCCGCGAGCTCGGCGACCTTGGCCGCATCGGCACTCTCGGGTTTCGCGGCGAAGCACTCGCCTCGATCGCGTCAGTTGCGAAGGTTGAATTGATCACGAAGATCGAAACCGAAAGTGCGGCGACACGAGTGTTGGTCGAAGGCGGGCGGCTTGTTGATGTTAAGGACGCACCGCGCTCTACTGGTACGTCGATCGCCGTCCGAGACCTGTTCTTCAATACGCCCGCCCGCCGGAAATTTATGCGCTCTGAAGCAACGGAGAACTATCACATTACTTCGATCGTTCAGCACTACGCATTGGCCCATCCAGAGATCGCATTCACATTGTTGAACAATGGTCGTGAGGCGATGAATGTCTCACCAGCGAACACACTCCGTGAGCGTGCTTTTCAGATCTTTGGCGGAGGTACGATTGAAAGCCTTCTGCCGGTTACCGGCGGACGTGAATTTGTCGCGAGGGTTACCGGCTTTGTATCAGCTCCGCGCGAACGGCGAACCAATCGCGACGCACAATATTTCTTTGTAAATCAACGATTTGTGCGTGATAAGACGATCGCTGCCGGGCTTTCCGAGGGCTTCCGATCGGTCTTGCCTCACGGGGTTTATCCGGTCGCGTTTCTTTTTATCGATATTCCGCTCGATGAAGTGGATGTAAATGTTCATCCCGCAAAGACCGAGGTTCGGTTTAGGCGGAGTGAAGCGGTCAAGGATGTTATCGCCGAGGCTGTTCGTGAATCGCTCGCGAATGCGGGGGTGGCTGTTCGAAATGACCAAGTTCCGGCGGACGAGTCGCAGATCGAACAGCCCGATGTCCCGGAAGAACCCAAACGACCAGAGCCTCAATTGAGTATCGAGCAGCCCGCTTTCGACCTTTCCGGAGCTCAGGTAACCGACGAAACAGGTAATACAGATCAAAGTGAAGGGGTCGGCCTATCAACTCCAGACAGCAATGGCGAAATATCTGAGGCTTATCCGACGGCCGCGCCTACGCATCTTGAAAATTTCGCAAAAGCGCTCGAACACGCGGCGGTTGAGCGAGAAACGGCAAGATCCGAACAGTCGACAACTGATTCCAACTTCTATCCGCAACTTCCGCCCGTAAACTCGGCTGCACGCCTTGTCAGGCAAATCGATGTTGATGCTATCGCCAGTCAAAAGATCCAGCCGATCGCGCAACTCCATGATAGTTTCATAATCGCGGTTGATGATGAAGGCCTGTTGTTGATAGATCAACACGTAGCCCATGAGCGTATTCTTTTCGACAAGTTTCGTGTAAGTGAAACTGGCCGACCGATAGAATCTCAGAATCTGCTGCTTCCCGAAACGCTCGACCTGTCACCTGCTCAGGCCGAAGCCTTTTCTTTGATCGAAGATGAGTTGGGCTCGCTCGGATTTGGACTGATGCGGCTTTCCGGAAGGACCATTGCAATAAAATCTATTCCAACAGATGTTCCCGCGTCGGAGGCTAGAAATCTTTTCGCGGAAATACTGGACAATATTGATCCCGGCAAGCGAGGTGCGGCAAAGTCCACACTCCGCGACGACATCGCGGCCAGCTTGGCTTGTAAGGCGGCGGTGAAAATAAATATGAAGCTAACGGCTGAAAAGATGCAATGGCTGATCGACCGGCTGCTTATTGCATCATCGCCGACAACTTGTCCGCACGGACGCCCGGTCATTCT
>CAZXTS010000104.1:0-9908 GCA_964643745.1 uncultured Chloracidobacterium sp. | reverse complement strand
AGATAGGCAAAAGGCGTCGAACGATAAAAACAAGATCCGCGCGTGTTTCGGGACACGCGCGGATCTTTTCTCGTTTTTGCTTTTATTTCCGCATTTTGGTGCAAATATGGACAAAACCGGAGCAAATGGGCTAGAATCTAAGAAGCTTATCGGTTCGGTACCACGCCGGATCGATTTTTCAGCGAAAGCCTACTTTAACAATTCAGTTCATTTGATCTAATCGAAAACTTGTTTCACTCGTCGTTTTAACGGCTTTGCGTTTCCGCCTAGGCCTTCGTTTCAATAGGGATCAAAAGAAATCGTTTCCCCCGTCTATCCAATTTCACCAGCACAACAGGAGAAACCGTATGAGAAAAATAACCACTGTCGCTTCTTTCGTTATTGCGATCATTCTGTTTTCGACAGATGTTCATACACAACAGAAATTTTCGAGGGTCGTGACCGATGCCGATCGCTGGACCGCGATGGAATTTAACGCATCCGCAGAATGTGCAGGCACGCCCGAAGAGTGTGCCGTAAAGATGCTTGCTGAGCTTAACGTGTCGGTCGGCGATGAACCCGATTTCAGCGTTTATCAGCTTGGAGCCGTTGGCGAAAAGAACGTGACCGTCGTCTTTGTTTCGCACTTGCCGGAAGATGACGAGGTTGTGTTGGGCAATCTTTATCGGCTGGAGCTAAATTACGCAGCAGGCGAAGGAGCAAAGTTTCAACTCGCGGGCTTGGGTCGGCTGTTTCAGTGCCTGGAAGGACCAGCCGGATGGCAGAAAGTACCCTGCCAATAAATTGGCGCGATCTAGTTGAAAAGCCCGACCGTTGATCGTTCGGGCTTTTTTACGTAACGAGTGAATTGCGACGAACTGGCCGCCCGCTTGCGCAGGTGGTTCTGACAGTTTATCTACGGTTTAGGTTTTCGTCGTAGAGTTCGCGATAGATGCGGTAGTTGTTCATCACTTTGAAGACGTAGTTTTTCGTCTCGGCAAAGCCGACTTCCGCCGCGAAAAGGCCGGGATCTTTTGGGTTGGTGCGGGCGAGCCAGCGAGCGGCATTGTCTTCACCGGCGTTGTAGCTTGCGGCCACCGCTTCGTACAGCCCGCCGAATTCATCTTTTATCTTGCGAATGTAAATAGAACCGATCGCGACGTTCGTTTCGGGGTCGTACAGATCGTCGGGCTGAAGATTCCGGTAACCGGCTTCGTCTTTATATTTAATAGCCGTGTCGTAAACGAGCTGGACCAGCCCGCGCGCACCTGCGGGCGATTTCGCGTTCGCACGGAACGAACTTTCCTGTTTCATAATGGCGAGAACAAATCGAGGGTCGATGTTGTTCTTTTTCGCGTGCTTTAAAACCTGCGTGCGGAACATCACGGGATTGTCCGTGTAAAGCCGGGGCGTGATCTGGCTGATCGGCTGCACGCGTGTGCCGACAAGCCTTTCCGCAGCAAGGCCGCCGAAATAGGATGTGAAGGTGTTCGGAAGAGCCCGAAACAAAGCGTTCGCCTCAGCTTTCTTTCCGGCCTTTTCAAGCGCAAAGGCTTTTAGATAACGAGCCTCTTCGGGCGAGGTCATCGAACCGCGAAACGAGTTTGAAGCAAGCAATGCATCTGCGGCGGCAGCGGCTTCCGCCCAACGGCCGCGTGCAAATTCCATCCGAAGCTTGCCCTGCAAAGCATTAGCTTCGGTCGGCCTGCCGCGAAAGGTCTGAGCCGCTTTTTTAACCCACTCGTCCGCCTTGTCATACTCACCGGCCTCGCGATAAGCGTCGATGATATTCAAATGAGCCGATTCGATCTTTTCGCCGGTCGGGAACATCGCGACATATTGCTCATAAGTTTTCGCGGCTTCGATATTTTTCCCCGCACGGACGTAGCTCGCACCTTTGAACGCGAGTCCTTCGCGGCCATCTTTGGTGTATAGATGGTCTTTGATCAACCGGTCGAACCAATCAACGGCTTTCAAATATTCGCGCTCCCACATAAACGAACGCGCTGTGCCGAACAACGCCTTAGTAATGCCCGCGTTTTCGGGATATTTGTCCATCACGATCGCCCAATGCTCGCGCGCCTGCGGAAACAAGCGGTTCGCCATGTAAGCTTCGGCTCGCGACAGGTGCTCGGCAGCAGCAAGCGTCGGAAGTTTACCGCCATTCGCAGCCTTCGCCGCCGCGTCCGCTTCGGTCGCACGACGAAGCGCAGCATCGGAGGTCTGTGCATTTATGGTGGAAATGCCGATCACGATCGCAACCAATATTCCCAAAAACTTTCTCATAATTTTTTAATGCAGGCAGGTTTGTTCCGATTAAAGATTACCCGATTTTTAGACGAGACGGAAATGTTTCGCGTTGCCGAAGTTCGGATCTTCGGTCGGCTAATTACTAATTAGAAAATTACTAATTAATAATTAAGAGAGAACTGAAAAGTTGTTCGTTGGGAAGAGTGAAATCTGGCAACGTGGTAAAATCTCACTTTCGATGTGAGGTATTTCAAATGAAACTTGCAATAAACGGCGCGACGACGATGACCGCGGATCTTGAGACCGATATTCGCTCGGCGGCCGCGGCGGGATTTGAATTGGTCGAAATGCGTTCAAATAAGCTTTACGACTATCTGGAAAGCAACACGGTCGATGATTTGAAATCGTTGCTAGCTGAAACCGGTGTAGGCGTGCTTTCGATCAATACGCTTGAGCATATTACGTGGCGTTCGGCGGAAGATCACGCGGCGATCGAGGAAGAATGCGAAAAGCTTTCGGCGATCTCGGCGGCGATCGGTTGTCCGTACGTGCTCTCCGTCCCCGGCGCACTGCGCCAAGGCCCGAAGACAGCGGAAGAGACCATCGCAGAGTCGGTCCGCGTGCTGAATGAACTGGCGGACATCGTTGAAAAACATAATGTGAAGCTCGGTTTCGAGTTTCTCGGCGAAGAAGGCAATTCTGTGACGACGCTTGACCTGGGTTCGAAGATAGTTGACCTGGTCGGACGCGAGTCGGTCGGGAATGTTATCGACACTTATCATTTTTACGCCGGAAGTTCGTCGTGGGAAGCTCTCGAATCGCTCGACCCGAAGAAGCTTTTTATCTTTCACATAAACGGCGCGGAAGATCTGCCGAAAGATCAATTGAACGATTCAAAGCGGCTCTATCCCGGCGAAGGCGTTTTGCCCATCGCAAAGATGAAAGAAACGCTCGACAAAATCGGGTATAAAGGCCCGGCGAGCGTTGAGATCTTTCGCCCCGAATATTGGGAGCGCGATCCGTTCGTCGTCGCCAAAGAAGCCAAAGAAGCAGCGGAAAAGGCTCTTGGTTTAGGTAAATACGCCGCGGGCGGAAGTTGGTAGGAGAATATCATCAGCGGATGTACGCGGATTTTCACGGATTTTGTTTTTTGGGTTTCGAATGCATTAATCCGCGGAAATCTGTGTGAATCAGTTGTTAAAGATCATGGATAAAGTTCGAGTTGGGATTGTTGGAACAGGTTATATCGGCAACGTTCACGGGCGAATATATAGCAGCGATCAGCGTGTCAAGGTTGCAGCGTTGTACGACATCGTGCCGGAGCGTGCCGAGCGGACCGCGAAGAGCATCGGCGGAAAGGTATGTGCGTCGCGTGAGGAATTGCTGGAGAACTGCGACGCGGTGCTCGTGTGTTCCCCAAACAAAACGCATAAAGAGATCGCCCTGCACGCCATCGCGGAAGGGAAGCATGTGTTTTGCGAAAAGCCGTTCGCTATCGGCATTGAAGACGCGGCGGAATTACGCGATGCAGCCAACGGCGGCAAAGGCGTTTTTCAGGTTGGGCACAATCGGCGTTTTGCCCCGGTTTACGCGACGCTGAAAGATTTGCTTTCTGGAGACACTGCACACTCGGCCCACATCAAAATGAACCGCGGCGAACTGAAGAATCCCGTTTGGACCGGCGATGTGAATGTGACCGGCGGCTTTCTTTATGAGACGACGATCCATCTCTTCGATATGATGCGATTCCAATTTGGCGAGATCGAGGAATTGGTCGCTTACGGTTCGCAGCACGAATATCCGGAGCTTGATGAATTTTCGATCATCTTCAAATTCAAGAACGGCTTTCACTGCACGTTCGCTTCTTCGTCGGACGCAAGCTGGCATTTTCCCTTCGAGCGGATCGAGGTCTTCTGTCATCACCGGACGATAATGACCGAAGAAATGGAGCGGCTTCTCGACTCACGCGGAATGGACGCCAACTTTGAAACGCTTTCTTTTCACATGACCGAGAAAGAGGAGCGCTGGGGATATGTTCAGGAAGATCGGGCGTTTGTCGATTCCATCTTGAACGGAACGCCGCCGCCTGTCACCGCTTATGACGGATTTAAGTCGGTCGAACTCGTCGAATCGATCTATAAGGCGATAAGAACTGGCGAACGGATCAGATTCACTTAGAGGTTTCCTTTTTTCGAACAATTCGGTTGTAATATGCGTTAAGGGTTATATGGAACTTACCCTTGAGGCTCCTGCCAGTATGATCCAGTGTCAAAATTGCGGAAAATCTAATGCTCCGGAAAGCCAGTTTTGCCGGTACTGCGGTAATCGTATGGCCGCCCCACAACCGCAGAATTACGACGCCCGTCCGCCGCGGCCCTATTCCTGGCAGACGGACGAGTTTCAAACCCAGAACGAACCGCGAAAAGGGCGATCAACTTCCGCACATGTACAGGTTCCACAGCAAACCGGGTTTCCGCAACAGCAGCCATACGGAGCACTCCAGCATTCGTTTAACGGCCCTCAGGATCTTTCGGGCAATTACCGTTGTCCGCATTGCGGTACCAACTATTTGCCGGTTCTTGAACGCAGGATATCAACCGCAGGTTGGATCACTTTCGCGTTGCTCCTTGTATTTACCTTTATCTTTTTTTGGATCGGGTTGTTGATCAAAGAAGATGTGCCGGTCTGCCCAGTCTGCAGACAGAGAGTTTATTGACGAAAATAGTATCCGCGAGGATGCTCTATCTTCACCTCAGGGTTCGTGCTTTTTACCTCGATGCGGTAGTACCCCTTTTTCATATTCCGGGTCAGATAAGATAGCAGGAACTGACGATTCAGCAGCAATCTCAGATCGCGAAAGAACGGATCAAAACTTACGGGCGCAAGCGTTCCCTGAAAAAATGCCCTTCCGCCAGTTTCGTCCGAAAGCTTGGCAAGTGAGCCTTGTGCGTTCAACGTGATCATGCCCGAACCCGATTCGGTGATCTCGGTTGGAGCATAGAAACTGAAAACCGCAACATTTCGTCGCTGGGCACGTGAGATCGCCCGATCAAGATAAAGGCTCTGCCCTGGGGTAGAGTCTCTTAGGCCCGACGAGGTATCGAGGCCGTCGGAAATAAGCAGCATCGCACGCCGACCCGCGGGCAAAGCATCGAATCGGTTCAAAATATCTTCTATCCCTTCGTAGGGATTTGACGGGCTAGCAGATTGTCCGGGGATAATGATCCGGAACATTCGCGAGGCCGTTTCCAGATCGTCAGTGAACTTTTGCCTGACCTCGACATTATTTGAACGAAGATACGCGATCATTACACGCGATCCCTGCGGCAACTGCTTCACAAATTCACGCAATTCGCCAAGTTGGAGATTTACGCTTGCCGTAAGGCCGTCCTGAACAACTATCGCTAGAGAAAGTGGGGCATCGGTAATGCTGCGAATAGACAATATTGTCTGCTCTTCCTTATTCTCCAAAACCATGAGTCGATCGACCTGTACGATCTCTTCGGTCTCGCCCTGCTTTAATTCGGATTTTGTAAAGATCGATATCGGGATCGAAACTGTTCTAACTCGCTGCGAATCGCGCTGTGCCAAAACACTGCCGGCAAATGAGAGAATCAGGGCAAGAAGTAACAAAGCGTTCAAGCTGTTTCTTAGAGGCCGTCGGTTAATGCATTTCGATCTCAGAGCGTTCTTCCTCCCATTTCTATGCCGATAGTTTGAATTACTATCTTACACTTTGTAAAGTGTGATTGAACAGATGACCGAACTTGTCTCAAAATACGATATCACGCCGAGAGAGTTGAACCGCGGCAAACGACTCGCGGTTGCGGCAGTGAGCGCTCCTATTTTGCTGAGCACCATACCTGCCGTTGTTTTCTCGATCTTGTTCTTTGTCTTCGGATCGGCTCCGCCAGTCGCGGTAACACTCGCCTTTTTCGGATTTCTTTCGACGGTCATCGGACTCGCGATAGGCCTGATCTTTTCCGGTTACTTTCTCTACAAGCGTTCAAACTGGACGCGTGAGCTTCGAGAACGAATGGCTGCCGATGGCATCAAGGCGAGCGAACTCGAATGGTTCATGCACGAGCTGAAAAGTAATGAACGGCGAGCATTGAAGCAGATCGAAAGTCGGGATCTGCTTCTCGGTGACGCTTATCGCGAAACGCTTGCCAGCCGGCTTACTGCTACGCGTATTTCAAAAAGCTCGCGTCGGGAGCTTGCGTTGATGGAACGTCGTAAAAGCAAATTAAAACGGCTTGGAGCGGGGCGATCTGCAGAATTTGTATCCGAAGTCGAGAAAGATATAGGAAAACTTAAGAATATCAACACCGACGCTCAGCAAATGTTGGTCGAGGCAGAAGCTCGGCTTCAGATGCTTGAAGCTGCGAGTATTAGAGGCGGCGGCATCACAGATAGCAAGATCGCACTCGATAGATTGGGAGCACGGGCCAGAGAGCTGCCGCTTGCTTTGGAAGAGGCGAAAATGGCAGAAAGTATTCGAAGAGAGCTGGAAGAAGGAAGCGATCCAAGATTTGACGAAGATATTATAGATAAGGGGAACCAGAAGGCCGATTCGAAAGCATGAATTGAACCTGTTGTAACAGGTGGGTGGCCTTCTGAACCTTTCGGATCATCAAAGCCTTCACCTATGGCAAGTTCCCGCGTAGAGAACTGCACCGGATCGGGCATTAGCCTCCCGCAATTCAAGTGTTGGCTCAATTATTGTTGCGATCGATATCGAACCGCCCAGTTGATCCCCTCACCTAAAAGAAGTATATCATTTTCGAAATCAAGGAATGCAATTCTTAAAACGCATATCGAGTTATTGTTCGCGTTCTAGTTCCTGCGGCGGGACATCCCGATGTTTCAAGACTCGGTCAAGCATTTCCGTGCACTCAGCGCTGCGTGAGGCAAGCTGTGCATCGACTTGGGCCTGATTGTTCTTAGCCTGGTGAAATTCGTCTGCTATGTGGAGAGCGGCAAGGATCGCCACTTTAAGTGAATCGACTGTGAGCGTTCCTGACGAGATCTCGCGCATCTTGCCGTCAACATATTCCGCGAGGCGGAGGATATATTCATTGTCGCCGTCAGACCGAATACTGTAGGTTTGGTTATAGATCTCGACCCTGACTGTTTGTTCGGTTGCTTCCATCATTGAATACTTCACATTGCACGTCCAACGGCTTCTGCCACTTCAACATCAATAATGGTCATCGCGTCAAGCATTGCTTCAACCTTAAGCTGGATCGCGTCGCGTTCTGACAAAAGGCTCTCGACCTTTGTTTCAAGCCGAGCCTTTTCGGCAAGCCAGTCGCCGGAATTTGCCCGCAAGGCCTTGAGCTCATTTTCAAGAGCTTCCTTTTCCTCGCGCATTTTTTTTGCAAATTCGATGGTGAGGTAGATCTTATCTTCGAGATGTGAGAATTTCTCCATTCCCGTCATACCGTTCATGCAATGTCTCCGAATGAGGACTGATCGAAATTTTTAGTGAAGACGATTATCATTCGTTTTCGCAAAAACTTCAAGTTAATCAAAGTGGGAAGTTTAAATTCGTTGCTTTATCGCAAACTTTTCTTCGATAGCTGCGACGAGAGGAACGTGCGAACCGTCAACGTCTTCTTCGGTCAACGTTCTTACTCCGCTTCGGTATTCGAAACGCATCGTCAGTGACCTCGTGTTTTCATCTAAGCCTTTGCCTTCGTAAAGATCAACATACGAAACATCATCGAGATGTTCTTTCCCGGTCGAGAGTGCGAAACGCTGTATCTCTGCAAAATTGATGCTTCTGCCTACCGCGAACGATACGTCGCGTACGACCGCAGGAAACCGAGGTAAAGGCGAATAAACAGCCTCTTTCGGTTTCGACGAAAGAACCGCTTGAAGATCGATCTCTGCAACATATACGGGTTGCTTAAACTTGTAATCGGCAGAGATTTCCTCATTTAGCCTTCCAAGTGTTCCGATCTTTTTTCCATCAAGCCAGACAGATGCGGCCTGGCCGTTTCGCAGATGTCGGATCTCGTCCGCCACATAGACGGGTTCGATCCCTGCTACAGACGAAAGAGCGGCGTCGAGAGCCCCTTTTGCATCGTAAAAATCTACCGGACGGCCGGGCATCGACCGTTCTTCGAAGACCTCATTACCGTTGAGCACAAGGGCAAAAAGCTTTCTTTCATTAGGCAAGTGGTCATCATCCGCTGCCGAAAATGCCTTGCCGATCTCAAAAAGTTTCAGATCGCGGCGTTGGTGATTTACGTTGTGCCGTACGGCGTCGAGCAGTCCGGGCAGCAGCGTTGGCCGCATTCGAACCGCGCCTTCGATTACCGCATCACGCAAAGTTACCAGCGGTTCTTCAAGATGTTCGTTTACGAGATCAGGGATCGTTTCGAATCGATTATCGTGCTTTACGTCGATAAAACTGTAAGAAAGTGCTTCGTCAAAACCCTGATCAGAAAGAATCGAACGAATTCTTTTCTCGCGGGATTCACTTGGTTGATATTCACCAGCTCCATAAGCTGGCGGCAACTCGTCCTTGATGTTTTCATATCCAAAATGACGAGCGATCTCTTCGACGAGGTCTTCTTCTATCGAGATATCGTGTCGCCAAGATGGCACTGAAAAAACGGCGGAACGCAGATCACGTCCGGGTTCATCGACCGGTTCCATTTCCGAAAGTCCCAACGCCGAGAGTATTCGAACGCATTCGACCATACTGACGTCGAGCCCGGTCAGGCGTTTCGTGGCTGCGGAAATGTCGTTCGAAATTACACTGACCGGCTCGGGTCGAGTCGGGTAAAGATCGATGATATTCTCGGCTTCGCCGCCGGCTAGCTCGCAAATTAGCTCGGTCGCACGGTTAGACGCGCGGATCAGATTATTAATATCAACGCCGCGTTCGAAACGGTAACTTGCTTCAGTTGCGAGGTTCAATTTTCGTGACGTCGAACGAATATTCCCCCGCTTGAAGAACGCGACCTCGAGCAGGACATTCGTCGTCGATTCGGTGATCCCGCTATCGAAACCGCCCATTACGCCAGCGACCGCGACCGGTTTTTCCGCGTCGCAAATCGCAAGCATCGTTTCATCAAGCTTACGATCAACTTCGTCGAGCGTTTTGATCGTTTCGCCCGGCTTTGCCGTTCGGACGACAAGCGGATTTTCGGCAAGTTTATCAAGATCGAACGCGTGCATAGGCTGGCCAAGTTCGAGCATTACGAAATTTGTGATATCCGCGACGTTGTTGATCGATCGTTCATCGAGAGCCTCAAGCCGATCGACCAGCCATTGCGGCGACGGCCCGATCTTCACACCCTTGATAATCCTTGTGGTAAAGCGATGACAAAGCTCCGGAGCTTCGATCTGAACCACCTCGGCGGCAAGTGCTGCCGGATATGGGATCTCGTCCGCCGAAACACCTTCCACATTAACTCCGCGACTCGGCGTCTCGGCGGTTAGATGCTTCTCACTTATCACCCCGAGCTCACGTGCTACGCCGAGATGTGAAAGACAATCGGGCCGATTCGACGTCAGATCGATGTCCAAAACAAGATCATCACCATGCGGATGAATGCCCTCGACCGCGAGCCCCACACGCGTCAAAACCTTCGCCGTCTCTTCGGCCGAAAGGTCGATATCAATAAGCTCCTTGAGCCAGTTGTAACTGATGTTCATTTGTACAA
>CAZXTS010000103.1:0-9987 GCA_964643745.1 uncultured Chloracidobacterium sp. | reverse complement strand
TGTCGGCCAATTGGTCGATATATGTTTGAGTCATTTATAATTGCTTTTCCTGATTCTGTTTAATCTAGATATGATCTCCGGTTCCTCTTTCAGCTCAACGAGCGGAACGAGTTGTTCTTCAATGTACGTCCAATCCAAGCTCTCCTGGACCTTAAGAACACTTTCTATATCAGCCCAGTCTTTCAAACGATCCGCGAAAGCTTTAAAAACGACAAGATCTTCGGCAGAGCAGGTTCGCAGAACTATTCCTGGGGCAAATTCGAATTTAGTTGACCGTGCAACCGCACATTGTTCGAATTCCAAAGCTCCCAATGAAACGTCAATTCCAACATTTCCACTTTGAATAAGAACGATCCTCCGCGGTACGAAAAATTCTAACGCATCTGTTTCTATTCGTGACGTGAATCGTTCCAATAGTCGAGTGACAAAGACTTCTTCGTCTCCAAACCCGGTCATTAGCGTTATGTCGACATCATTTGTATTTCGCGGGATCGCCCAGCGCTGTAAAGAAATGCCGCCGATGAAGCAAAACTCCCAGCGGTTCAGGTCACAAAATTCCTGAACCTCTAATGCTACGCCAAGTACTTGTTTCATTTCTTTCTGAGCTTGGAAAACAGCCGCTGCATTTCGATCAAGCCGGACGTAGGTTTAGGCGGATGACGAATGATTGCAGCCAGATTGACATCCGACAATGCCAATATCGCATTCTGGGGACCGTCACGGCGTAAACTCTCGATCTGCATGGTTTCGACCAGGTCGGCGTTTCTGCTCCAGTTCATAACTAATCTTTTTCGTTCCGTCTGATCCATACTTTCTATTCTTTGATTTTAACATATTGGGTTAACTTGACTTACCTTCGGCGACGAACAAGACTTGACTCAGATGCCGGACGACAAAAAGAAAGAGCTGAATTATTCCGGGGCTTGGGCGGAGGCACGGAAGATCATATGGAACGCCCGCTGGCGACTGGCGTTTGGCAGTGTTTTGCTGCTCATTTCTCGACTGGCAGGAATGGTTCTGCCTGCATCGACCAAATACATCGGCGATGAGGTGCTCGTAAACCAGCGATACGAATTGCTGACCTATATCGCCATTGCAGTCGGTGTTGCCACTCTTATTCAAGCGTCCACCTCCTTTGCTCTTTCGCAGATACTCGGAGTCGCGGCACAGCGTGCGATAACGGAAATGCGTAAACGCGTTCAGACGCATATCGAGCGTTTGCCGATCACCTATTTTGATTCGACGCAATCCGGCCAGCTGATCTCGCGGATAATGAATGATGCCGAGGGCATCAGGAATCTCGTCGGCACGGGGCTGGGCCAGATCATCGGCGGAATTGTAACTGCGACCATTTCCATCGGGGTTCTCTTTTACATCAATTGGCAGCTTACCGTTGCGACGCTTGCGGTCATCGCCGTCTTTGGCGGAGTTCTCTTGTATGCCTTGAAATTGCTCCGGCCGATCTTTCGTGAACGCGGCGAAATAACGGCAGAGGTAACGGGCCGATTGGGCGAATCGCTCGGCGGCATCCGAATCGTAAAGGCATATACTGCCGAAAAAAGAGAAGAGCTTTCTTTTGCTCGCGGTGCTCATAAACTTTTTCGAAACGTTGCGAAGACCGTTACCGGTGTTTCGGCAATAAACTCTTTCGCGGCGTTGGTTATCGGAGCGGTCGCGGTTGCCATGATAATCATCGGCGGCAATGCGATACAGCAGCAGACAATGACGCTCGGCGATTTTCTGATGTATATTTCGTTCACGTTTTTGCTCGCACTGCCGGTCGTGGAACTTGCTGCTATCGGAACGCAGGTCACCGAAGCTCTCGCCGGGCTCGACCGTATTCGCGAAGTGATGGCGATGACTACCGAGGACGAACTCGACTCAGCCAAAGAGGCGCTGACCGATCCGAACGGCTCGATCGAATTTGAGAACGTCGAATTCGAATACGATGAAGGAGTACCCGTTTTGAAGGGCGTTTCCTTTATCTCGGATGCAGGAACCACGACCGCTCTTGTCGGTTCGAGCGGTTCGGGGAAATCTACGATACTCAGCCTCGTGCTCAATTTTATTCAGCCGACCAAAGGGATGATCAAGATCGATGGTAAGGACCTCCAAAGTGTTCGGCTTCGCGATTACCGTCGGCACTTGGGAGTCGTATTGCAGGATAATTTTCTTTTCGACGGGACCATTCTTGAGAACATCCGATTTTCTAATCCCGAAGCCTCGCTCGATGAAATAAAGGCCGTTTGCAAGGTCGCGAACGCGGACGAATTCATCGAACAATTCCCGAATGGCTATGAAACGATCGTCGGCGAACGCGGCGTAAAACTTTCCGGCGGACAGCGGCAACGTATCGCTATCGCTCGTGCGTTGCTGGCCGATCCGAAGATCTTGATTCTTGACGAAGCCACATCGTCGCTCGACAGCGAATCCGAGGCCCTGATTCAGGAAGGCCTGAACAATCTTCGAAAGGGAAGGACCACTTTCGTGATCGCTCATCGGCTCTCGACCATTCGCTCTGCCGATCAGATATTGGTCGTCGAAGCCGGCGAAATACTGGAACGTGGAACGCATCAAGATCTCGTTGAAATGAACGGCCGCTACAAACAGCTTTACGACAAACAGTACCGATTCGAACAGAATCTATTCGTGAATCCCGGTGAAGATTTTACGACCAAACTGCCCGAATCGATGGCTAAGACCAAACTTTAGAGGACACAAATTATGCCCGAGCAACAAAATTATCAAAACCACGCACGTTGGTTTCCGCTTGTCCATTTCGTACTGTTCCCGCTTGCCTTGATCAATCTGATCTGGGCGATCGCCTGTGTTGCAATGGAGTTCGAATGGTTTCGCGTTCAATATCTTCTGATGTCGATAATGATCCCGATACTAAGCGTTGCGGCGCGGCTTCAGGCGTTGAAAGCTCAGGACCGCGTTATCCGTTTGGAAGAAGGGCTTCGTTATAAAGAACTGCTTCCGCCCGACCTTGACGCAAAGGCTCATGATTTCCGTGCCCGTCAGATGATCGCTCTCCGATTTGCCTCGGACGAAGAGCTTCCCGCTCTCGCCGAACGTATCGCGAACGGGGAACTCACCGAACCAAAAGAGATAAAAATGGCCATCAAGAATTGGCGTGCCGATCATTTCCGGGTTTGATCTATCTCGTCTGAAAGCACTTCCGATAGCGTGGGAAAGTCGTCGATGTTCAACAATGCTCGCTGGACGATGCGGAACATTGGTTCGATGAACGGGATGAAATAGGCCTTGCCGCGAACGGAGGATTGGTACGAGAAAGTGCCGACGGCTTTCAGGCAGCGTTGGACGGTCTGCATGCGGAATTCTTCGGTGAAATCGGCTTCGTCGAGGACGGGAAGTCCGGCTGAAGTGCGAAGGTCATGTAGCAAGCGACGCTTTTCGGCGAGCCATTCGGAACTTGGAAGTTCGGTAATGCGGTCGAGCAGCAAAGAGACCAGATCATAAGCCGCCGAGCCGAAACGCGCGTCCTGATGATCAATGATATAAAGTTCTTCGTCGTCGCCGCGAAGCATAAGGTTCGCCGCGTGAAAATCGCGATGGCAGAGCACGGTTGCCTTTGCTTCGAGCCAATGTGCAAGTTGCCTGAACTCTTCGGAAAGTGCGGCGTTCGTATCGGGCGAAAGAGGCTGCCGGAGATAGGTCGTGAAATAGTGTTCGCGGAAGAATTCCAATTCCCAAACAAGTTTTTCTTCGTCAAACTTTAGCCGCGAAGCGATAGAATCACGGTCGATGGCAAGCTGCGAAGCCGCCTGAATTCGCGCGATCAGTCCGATGGCATTATCGAGCAGTTCATCGCGGCGATCATCGGTTGCGGATGTCAGTTCTTCACGAAGAATGCGGTCGCCGAGGTCTTCGATCAATATCACGCCGAGCGATTCATCGACATCAAGGATCTTTGCAACGGGCAACTCGGCGGCAAGAAAAAGCCCGGTCACATCTAAATAGTTCTGTTCGGCGGCGGCAAACACTTCGGGATAAACACAGGCGACCGACCTTTCACCGTTTCTACTAACGCGGAAATATTCCCGTGTCGAAGCATCGGCGGTTAGCGGAACGATGTCGTCGGCCATCCCGCGATCTTCGAGGAACCTTTTTAATCTGGATGAATGATCCGACATAACCAACACAGCGATCAGCCAAAGGGGACAATGAAATTGTCGTCCTGAAAATAGCCTTTGAGCGATTTATCCGGTATCTCGTCGCAGTTTCGCACCATATCGGCGAGCACGACAGCGGAGTTTTCGAATTGCTCGGTGCTTTTTATTGTAACGCCATCGGCGATGATCGTTCGGTAAAGCGACGCACCGTTTTCGATCGTAACATTGTCCCACATCACCGAATCGCGAACGGACGCATCGGTCGAGATATCACAATTCGCCCCCGAATAAACGGTCTGTTCGCCCATCATCGCCAGCGAGATATCCAGATAGCGCGGAATGGTGGAAAGTTCGTACCAGTTCCCGTCGGAAACGTGTGCGGCGATCTTGTCTCCAGCGGCAAGCGCAGGCCGATAGATGTTCATTACGATATCGGAAAACTCGCCTTTCGGAATGTAATCGAAAACTCGCGGTTCGAGAATGTGAATACCCGTAAACATCAAAGGCGTTACCGGAAGGCGGTCCGTATCGCGGATCTCGACTTCGGTTAAGAGCTGCGGAAATCCGCCAAACCTTTTCACATATCCATTTTCAGTTTCGACGATAGTGAAACGTTCGCGCTTGATGTTCGGCTTCAAGACCATCGTTGCAAGAGCACCGGAACGCTTGTGTGTCTCGACCGCCGCGGCGATGTCGATATCGGAAATGATCTTGCCGTTTACGATAAGAAAAGGCTCGTCGCCGAGTAGATGGCGAGCGTTGTCGAGTGCACCGGCGGTGCCGAGTATTTCTGGTTCTTCGCGTGAATATTCGATATGGACGCCGAAATCACTGCCGTCGCCTAAAGCTTTGATCACGGAATCCGGCTGGTGATGCAGATTTACGACAAATTCCTTGAAACCGAACTTGGCAATATATTCCGCGACATATCCGACCAACGGTTTGCCCATGAACGGTATCGCCGGTTTTGTGCGGTCAATTGTTAAAGGGAAAAGCCGCGTGCCGAAACCTGCGGCAAGGATCATTGCCTTCATTTAATATTCCTCAAACACGCAAGGATAACGGAAAATCTGCCGAACCCGCAAATCAGTTATCAGACTCGCGGTAATGCCAAGTTAATACGGTATTTGCTAAAATCACGCGATGCCTTCCGACATACAAAAGAACGACAAACGGGCGATATTCGGCTGGATGGCCTATGACTGGGCGAATTCGGCTTTTTATACGACGACCATTAGCGTATTGATCAGCCCGTATCTGATCAACCTTGCGACAGCGGCCGTCGGTGAAGAAGGAACCGTGCTGGATCTGTTCTTGTTCAAGGTGACGGCGAAAGGCTTGCCGGCGTTCTGTCTTGCGTTGTCGGTAATTCTGATGGTGACGATGCTACCTGTTTTGGGTGCGATCGCCGATTACACTCATCTGAAAAAGCGGATGATGGCGACGTTCAGCTATATCGGTGTTTTCACGAGCGCACTGCTGTTCTTTATAACGGATTCATATATCGCGGTCGCAATAATTCTTGTTGTTTCGAATATGTGCTTCGCGGCGGCAAACGTGTTTTATAACGCGTTCCTGATCGACCTGACGACCGAAGACCAACGGGACAAGGTATCGAGCTATGGCTATGCCGCAGGATATGTCGGCGGCGTTGTGATGCTGATCGGCAATATTCTGTTGATAAATAATGCCGAGGCTCTCGGTATTACGACAGGGTTCGCGGTACGTTTGTCGTTTCTTTTGGCAGCGATCTGGTGGGGCGGATTCGCACTAATTACGTTCATAATGATCCGCTCGACCAACGATGTCCGCGAGATACCGGAAGGTAAAACGCTTGTAACGATAGGTTTTTCGGAGCTGTGGGAAACACTGAAAGAACTTCGGCGTCTAAAGCTTACTGCTTTATTCCTGGTCGGGTACCTGTTTTATAACGACGGGATACAGACGGTTATTCTGATGTCTTCGGCGTTTCTTTCGAACGAGCTTTTTACCGCTGCCGAAAGGCTCGAGGGAAGCGACAATTCGTTTTTATTGGTCATTTTTCTTATTGCACAGATCTCGGCCTTTGTCGGAGCTTTAGGATTTGAAAGGATCTCTCGATACATCGGAGCGAAACAGACCGTCATATTTTCGCTGCTTATCTGGATCGGCATCGTGCTTTTCGCTTATGGCTATCTCGCCAGTAAAACGCAGGCGATGTTGATGGGGTCGGCGATCGGGTTGGTTCTTGGCAGTGTTCAGGCACTTTCGCGATCGATGTTCTCGCAGATGATCCCGAAAGGACGCGAATCCGGGTTCTTCGGGCTTTATGAAATATCCGAAAAAGGAACTTCGTGGATGGGCACGCTTACGTTCTCGATCGTTGTCGGAGCGACCGGTTCGTTCCGCCATGCGATACTTGCTCTTTTGGTTTTCTTCGTTGTCGGTCTTCTGATCCTGATATTCACCAACACAAAAAAAGCGATACACGAAGCAGGGAATCGACTTCCGGAAGAGGTTGCAGAGGGTTCGTGAATTTGTCATTCGAACCGCCTCGGATATAATCAATTTTGCTACATTGACCAAGCCAATTTTCAGCCATGCCCATAGAAAATTCATTTGACCAGAAGATAGTGACGATATTCGGTGGATCGAAATGCCGTGAATCATCTGCCGAATATCAAGATGCGATAGAGTTAGGCCGCAAGCTTGCCGGCGCGGGTTTTACGATCTGTACCGGCGGATATCTCGGCATTATGGAAGCCGCTTCACGCGGTGCACGTGAAGCTGGCGGACGCGTATTCGGTATCGTGATGAACCAGTTCAAATCGGAGCCGAACCGATATTTAACGGACAAGGTCGCGACCGATCATTTCTACGACCGGCTCCAGAACCTGATAATGCGTTCGGTCGGGTTCGTTGCATTCAAGGGAGGCATGGGAACCGTAACCGAGATCTCATTGGTTTGGAACAAGCTGCAAACACGCGTTCTGGAACCGCGTCCGTTGGTTTTGATCGGCGATTGCTGGAAGAATGTTGTAGATAGCTGGAAAGAAAACCTTGTCGTTTCAAATGAAGACGTGTCCTTTTTAGATTTTGCGGCAAATGCCGACGAGGCAAGTTCGATAATAGTTAGCAAAACGCAAAGTATAGCTCTATGAATTGTCCAAAATGTACTCAGGCATTAGCGCCAAATTCACGATTTTGTGGTTCCTGCGGATTTACCATTCAGGCTCAGCCTGCCGCTCCCGTACAGCAGGCCGCGGCACCGACGCAGCAAATGCCGACGCAGCCCCAGCAGCAGCAGGCTCCGCCACCAAATCCCGGCCAGACCACGACAGGTGGAGCGTTTCATGTTGATCTGGACGGACGTGGACAAGGCCGTGGATACACCTGGGAGATAAAGCATCCGGGTTCGTTCGCACTGGCGATAGTTCAGCTTCAAGCTGAGCAAACCATCAACGCGGAAGCCGGAGCGATGGTCTCGATGTCGGCGAACGTTGATCTTTATTCGGAAATGAAGGGCGGAATGTTCGGCGCATTAAAACGTGCGGTCGGCGGCGAATCTGCCTTTGTTTCGACGTTCACAGCAAAAGGCGGACCCGGCGAGGTAACGCTTGCACCCGGAACGCCGGGTGATGTTGTCGGCATCGAAATGAACAACCAGACCTTCAAGGTGCAGGGAAGTTCGTATCTTGCGGGCGATACAAGCCTTGTCGTCGATACAAAATTCGGCGGAGCGAAGACGTTCTTCGGCGGCGAAGGTTTGTTCGTTCTTCAGGTGAGCGGAACCGGGCTGCTGCTTGTTTCCTCGTTCGGTGCGATCCACAGAAAAGTGCTTCGTCAGGGCGAGCCGTATGTCGTGGATACCGGCCACCTTGTTGCCTGGGAAGGGCATATGAATTACAACCTTCGCAAGGCGGCGAAAAGCGGTTTTTTCCGAAGTATGATGAGCGGCGAAGGCTTGGTCGCCGAGTTTATGGGGCCGGGTGAAATTCTGATCCAAACGCGTAATCTTGCAGCATTTGCCGGAATGCTCAGGCCTTATTTTCCGTCAAACGGCTAAACGGGGCGGCCAAGGATCGCCCCCGAATGATTTGAAAGGCAGTCCGAACAAAAAAGACCGAACATTCGGCGAGATTCGTCTCGTTGGTCTCCCGGTCGCGAGAGGCGTTGCAGTCGGGCCGATCGTTCCGATACACGGGCTTAGACGGCAATACCTGCGTTCGGACGTGTCAGCCGAAAAGACGCCAAATGAGATAGAACGGCTCGAGCGGGCATTCAAGAATTCGCTGACCGAACTTGCCAAGCTTCATCGATCCACCAGAACCTCGAAAGTGAGGGCCGATATCGTTTCGGCACACATCGCGATCCTCGAAGACAATTCTTTCCGTCAAAAGATAGAAGACCTGATCCGCGCCGAACGGGTGAACGCCGAGTGGGCCGTTTCCAGCATCGGCGACGAATATGTTTCGCGGTTCAAATCGATCCCCGACGAGCATATGCGGGAAAAATATCTCGATATTCAGGATGTTGTCGACCGCTTGCTCACCTCGTTTTCGAGATCTTCGAGCTCGCTCCGCTCGATCCCTAAAGGTTCGATAATCGCTGCCAGCGAACTCAGCCCATCGACGCTCGTTGACCTTGCACCGGGACAGGTCGCGGGCCTTTTGACCGAGCACGGCGGTTGGACTTCGCACACATTTATACTCGCCCGCGAAATGGGTTTGCCGGCTGTGACCGGTATCCGCAATCTTCTGCGAATGGTTGAAAGCGGCCGGAATGTTCTAGTTGATGGCTTTCGCGGCGAGGCGGTTCTGTCACCAAAACCCGAGACGCTGAGCCGATATACCAGCGGAATGCCCGCGACGCCTGCCGTTCGTTCGTTCACCCGGCCGAACATAGATCATGATCTCAAGACGATCGACGGCCGCCGGATAAATATCCGTTTGAATGCAGATTCCGTGGAAAGTATTGAGCAGGCAAAGCAGTTTGGTGCTAAGGGCGTTGGGTTGTTTCGCACCGAGATACTTTTCAACCGGTACAATGGTTTTCCGACCGAACGGCAGCAGATGTCGGTTTATCGAGAGCTTGCCGAGGCTGCAGGCGAAGACGGCTTGAGAATACGCACTTTCGACATCGGAATTCGCCAGATGGAGACCGGCTACGGCGACCGCGAAAAAAATCCGGCGTTGGGGCGACGGGGAATTCGGCTGGCGCTGGAAGACGGAAAGCAGCTAAAAACCCAGCTTCGGTCGATAATTCGTTCGGCGGCGGACGCTAAGATCGACGTGATCCTCCCGATGGTCACCGGCGTAGCGGAAATTCGGGCCGTTAAGCAATTGCTGGAAGATATTCGAAATGAATTCACGGCTCGCGGCGAAACGGCCGGAAATATCGGTTTTGGAGCGATGATCGAGGTTCCATCGGCGGTTTTGACGATAGACGAGATCTTTGCCGAGCTCGATTTTGTCTGTCTCGGAACGAATGATCTCGTGCAATATATCCTTGCCGTTGACCGCGATAACGAAAGCGTTTCGACATGGTTTCGGACGCTGCATCCGGCCGTTCTTAATGCGATCAAAACAGTATTGGACGCCGGGAAGCGTGTCGGCAAGCCGGTCGTTATCTGCGGTGAAATGGCGGGTTCGCCGTTCTACACGCCGCTTTTGATCGGGATGGGCGCGACAGATTTTAGTATGAATCTGAATTCGATAGAACGCGTGATGCGCGTCGTCGAGGGCATCGCCTATGAAGAAGTGCTCGAGATCGCGAACAAGGCAGCAAAACTGCCGACCGCCGAAGATATCGAAGGCTATCTGCACTCCGAGATCAAAAAACGCTGGCTCCACCTCTTCCCGCAGGATTTTCT
>CAZXTS010000102.1:0-10020 GCA_964643745.1 uncultured Chloracidobacterium sp. | reverse complement strand
ACCGCGGTGTTATCTGCGATAAGTGCGGAGTTGAAGTAACCCAGTCAAAGGTCCGCCGTGAACGGCTCGGGCATATCGAACTTGCTTCGCCCTGCTCACACGTATGGTTCTTCAAAGGATTGCCTTCGCGCATCGGGCATTTGCTCGACATTACTTTGCGCGATCTTGAAAAGATCCTCTATTTCGAGACGTATATAGTGGTCGATCCAGGCGACGTTCCTGATCTGAAGGAAAAAGACCTGCTGAATGATGAACGGTATCGCGAACTAATGCGCGATCACCCGAATCAGTTCGTTGCAAAAATGGGTGCCGAAGCTATCAAAGAACTTCTGATGAAGATCGAGATCGACGAACTTGTCGATGACCTTCGCTCCCGGATGAAGGATGAGACGTCGCAGCAGAAAAAACTCAAGTTCTCAAAGCGTTTGAAGGTATCGAACTCCTTCGCCCGTTCGGGTAACAAACCTGAATGGATGATCCTTGATGTCCTGCCGGTCATTCCGCCGGAACTTAGGCCTTTGGTGCCGCTCGACGGCGGCCGATTTGCGACGTCTGATCTTAACGACCTTTATCGACGCGTGATCAACCGCAATAACCGGTTGAAGAAACTTATCGAGCTTCGTGCACCTGAGGTGATCGTTCGAAACGAAAAGCGAATGCTTCAAGAAGCCGTCGATGCGCTGTTCGATAACGGACGCCGCGGCCGTGTGCTGCGTGGCGCGAACAATCGTCCGCTGAAATCACTCTCCGGCACGCTGAAAGGAAAGCAGGGACGTTTCCGTCAGAATCTGCTTGGTAAGCGTGTCGATTATTCGGGCCGTTCGGTCATCGTTGTCGGACCGGAACTCAAGCTTCATCAATGCGGACTGCCAAAGAAAATGGCACTCGAGCTTTTCAAGCCGTTCATTTATAACAAGCTTGAAAAAGACGCTCATGCCGCAACGATCAAACAGGCTCGCGAAATGGTCGAGCGTCAGGAACCGATCGTTTGGGACATCCTCGAAGACGTTATTAAGGAGCATCCGGTTCTTCTGAACCGCGCACCTACACTTCACCGACTCGGTATTCAGGCTTTCGAGCCAGTCCTTGTCGAGGGTAAGGCGATCAAGATCCATCCGCTCGTATGTACGGCATTTAATGCCGACTTTGACGGCGACCAGATGGCTGTTCACATTCCGCTTTCACCGGAAGCGCAGATCGAAGCCAGCGTGCTGATGCTTGCGTCGAAAAACCTACGCTCGCCGGCCAGCGGCCAGCCGATCACGGTACCTTCGCAGGACATTGTTCTCGGCTGTTATTACCTGACGCTGAGCCGCGATGGACTCGCAGGCGATGGTAAAGCATTCAATAGCATCGACGATGTGTTGCTTGCTCTTGACGCAGAAGTGATCGAAACCCAATCAAAGATCAGACTTCGCTGGCGAGGCGATCTGATCGACCTGACGTTCGAGCACAACAGCCAGGACGTGATCCGGGCGACGGTGCGTGAAAACGTAGATCAGATCATCGAAACGACCGCCGGCCGCGTGATCCTAAATGAACGCCTGACACGGGACGGACTTCCGTTCGTCAACGGCACTCTGAAGAAGAAAGGCCTGCAATCGCTTGTAAGTTTCAGCCAGTTAAAGCTTGGTGATGATTCGACCGTAGTGCTACTGGACGATCTTAAGGCAATGGGCTTCCTTTACGCGACGCGTTCCGGTATGTCGATCGGTATCGACGACATGGTAACGCCTTCGAGCAAGAAGGGGATCATTGAAGAGGCTCGCAAAGAAGTCGATAAGCTTCAAAAGCAATACGAGGACGCGACCATGACCAACATGGAGCGTGAAAATAAAGTAACGGCTATCTGGTCGGAAGTGACCGATCGCGTCGCAAAGGAAATGTTCCTTGCCATGCACGCCCGAGAGGACGAGCGAAAGGAATTGAATCCGATCCTCGTGATGGCCGATTCCGGTGCTCGAGGTTCGGATGCACAGATCCGACAGCTTGCCGGTATGCGCGGGCTTATGGCAAAGCCTTCGGGCGAGATCATTGAAACGCCGATCGTGGCAAACTTCCGCGAAGGGCTGAACGTGCTGCAATACTTTATCTCGACGCACGGTGCCCGAAAAGGCCTGGCCGATACGGCACTTAAAACGGCAGATTCCGGATATTTGACCCGGCGGCTCGTTGACGTTGCACAGGATGTGATCGTTTCCGAAGACGACTGCGGCACGCTCCGCGGTGTCTGGGCCGAGGCGATCATCAGAAATGGTGAAGAGGTCGAATCGCTTCGTGATCGGATCGTCGGATGTACATCGCTTGACGACATTGTCGATCCGGTGGATGGAACCACGATCGTTGAGTCAAATGTTGAGATCGATGAAGAGCTCGCGGCCACCGTGCAGCTTTCGGGCCTACAGAAGGTTCGTATTCGCTCGGCATTGACTTGCGAATCCCGACGCGGCATTTGCGTGAAGTGCTACGGACGTAACCTGGCAACAGGCAACACCGTAGAGATCGGCGAAGCGGTCGGCGTCATCGCAGCACAATCCATCGGCGAACCCGGCACTCAGCTAACGATGAGAACGTTCCACGTCGGAGGTACGGCACGGCTCGAACAGGAGACGAAGCATACCGCCGCAATGGACGGAACCGTCAAGTTCATGGGTGACTGGAGCGTGATCAAAAACCGTAAGGGCGAGATGATCTCAATGAAGCGGCAGCCGTCGGAACTTGGCCTTATGGACGAACGCGGACGCGAAGTTGCACGCTACAAGATAGTTTACGGTGCACAGCTTCACGTCAAGGACGGCAAAAAGGTCAAGGAAGACGATATGCTGGCAACATGGGATCCGTTCACCTACGCGATCCTGACCGAAGTTGCGGGTACCGTTAAGTTCCAGGACCTTAAGGAAGGCAAGACCGTCGAACAAGAGATCGACAAGGTTACCGGGCAGATCCGGCTTGTTGTTAAGGATTCGGACGAAAAGAATCAGCCAAGGCTTGAGATCAAGAGCGGCAACAAAACGCTTAAGACCTATCAGATGCCCATCCGTGCAAACCTTCAGGTGACGGATGGACAAGAGCTTGCGGCCGGTGACGTGATCGCGAAGATACCGCGCGAAACGACCAAGACGAAAGACATCGTCGGCGGTCTGCCCCGCGTGGTGGAACTCTTTGAGGCGCGGCGGCCGGGCGAAACGGCAATAATGTCCGAGATCGACGGAACGGTTACGCTCGGAGCCATCGCAAAGGGTAAGCGAAAGGTGATCATCACCGGCGAGGACGGTGCAGAACGCGAATATGATATTCCGCGTGGTACGCACATCAACGTTCAAGACGGCGATCACGTGAAAGCCGGCGAACCTCTGATGGATGGCCCGCTCAACCCGCACGACATCTTGCGTGTTTTGGGGACCGAGGCTCTGCAGAACTATCTAGTTTCTGAGATCCAGGAGGTCTATCGGCTGCAGGGTGTGACCATCAATGACAAGCATATCGAGGTGATCGTTCGGCAGATGCTTCGATGGGTGAAGATCAAGGAAGTCGGGGACACCGAATTCCTGATGGAAGAACAAGTGGATCGGTTCCGTTACGAAGACGAAAATCGTCGGGTACGCGACGAATCCGGCCAATCGTCCGTTGGCGAACCCCTGTTGCTTGGTATAACCAAGGCATCGCTTTCGACCGATTCGTTCATCTCGGCTGCATCATTCCAGGAGACGACCCGCGTCCTAACCGAAGCGGCGATCTCAGGCCGAGTGGACTATCTCCGCGGCTTGAAGGAAAACGTGATCATGGGACGCTTGATCCCGGCCGGAACCGGTATGAAACACTACCGAAATGTGAAGATCGATTACGATCCGACAGAGAACCGCAAGCAGGAAGACGAATTCGATGAACTCGCGAACATTCGCGGTGGCCTCGATCTGCCTAACTTTGGTCAGATACCCGGTGTTGAAGATCCGGACCTGACGAGCGATATGGACGATGAAGAGTTGGTTGAAGAGGATTCACTCGACCTTGAGGGAACCGAAGAATTCGATATCGATGAAGCTATGAAGATCGACCTCGACGACGACGAGGTCTAAATAGTTCTGACATGTCATTTAAAATAAAAGGCCCGAAGGTTCAAGCCGACGGCCTTTTTTATTTATTAAAGCAATGCCCTATGATCTTATGTCACAAAACTAATTCTTACGGTGTTTCCTTATATGTAACAACTAAATGGTGAGGTTAAACTAGCGGAAGAATGATGCGTTTTTATGTTCTCTTAACGATCCTGCTTTTCGCGGTCGGCAGTTTTGCACAAGACAAGAATTATTCTGAATGGTATCTTGTACGCCCCGGAGTTGAAATATACGTTCGCGAGGTCGGAAGGGGTAAGGACACGGTTGTTGTGGTCCACGGGGGTTTTGGAGCGAATCACGACTATATGCTTGATGCGATCCGTGGAATGGAGAATGATTTCCGATTCGTGTTGTATGACCAAAGAGGATCTCTTATGTCTCCCGCAGCAAAAGAAGATCTCACGTTCGACCATAGCGTCGAGGATCTGCACGCCTTAGTAAAAGAATTGAGGGTCGGCAAGGTAAAGCTGTTTGCCCATTCGATGGGAACGCTTATCGCGATGGAATTTATAAAGCGATACCCGAAAATGGTTGATAATGTTGTGCTTGTCGGAGCTGTTATCTCAAAAAGCGAGAATTCCAAAAGCCTGCACTCGGAAAGAGTTCTCGAACAGATAAAAATGCTGCAGGATAGAAAGGAAGTGCAGGGGCTTTTACAAAAGTATCGGGACAAGGGGGATGGCAGGGTCGTTGACAATGCAAAGGGCCAGAGAATGTCGGTCGAGGACCTCGAAAGGTCCAGGCTTTCCCACAAAGAACTTACCGAGGCCTGGCGGATACATTTTGCGGCTGTGAATATTTACGATATGGGCAAACGCCAATTGCTTAAAGGCGGAAAGTCGTTTTACAAGGGTATCGCAGGGGTAAAAGCGCAAACTGTCGACTGGAATTACGACTACAGAAAAGCACTGCAGGAAAACGGCAGAACGACCCTCATTCAGGGTGGTAGAGATTTCCTAGATTTTGATGCAAAGGTTCACAAAGAACTGCTCAGCGAATACCCGGCAGTTAATATAGAAGTGATCAAAAATGCCGGGCATAATGTTTGGGTTGATAAACCAAAGGACTTCTACAGGCAATTGCGCCGAGCGCTGCGCAGAAACTGATATTTTTTTGAAATCAGAGAGAATTGCTTAGCGGAGTTCCCGCCAACCCCTTTAGAGATAAAATGCCTCCCCGGATCAGAGGATATTCGGTCCGAAATACGGTGACCGTGTCCATTGATGATATGAAGAAGGTCGGCGATCTTATCGACGCCGCAACCACCGCTGGGGCAAATAGCGTCGAAGGAATTCAGTTCGTCGTCGGCCAGGATAGTCCGGCACAGGGTGAAGCGCTGGCTCTTGCATCAAAACAAGCAATGGCGAAAGCGGAAGCGATCGCGGCAGCAATGAACGGGCGAATCGTTAGAGTAGTTCAAACAACGGAGGGCGGTATCGACCCTGAACATGTACGAGCCAGTTACGGAAAACGACGCGTATTTATCGGCGGCGAATACAGCGGAGGCAAAACCGGCAACTCCGATCACGGCAGGCTCAACCCAGATCCGATCGCAAGTTGTCCTAATTGTTGATATAGCGATCAAGTAGATCGAGAATGCGGCTGTGCGAAAAAAGGGCCGAGCCAACGGGCATGCCCTTTTTGCATTCAACACATTACCAGATAGAGCAAGAATTTTCGCGGACCATTGGTTGCCCGGGTTTACAAGCAAATGCTGTTTGGAAAGCCTCAAGGTTCGACAGGGGGCCGTTCACGCGCCATTTTGGCAACGAGTGCGGCCCATTCCTTACCTGTGCTATTTCCGCGGCTTCGGTATATTTGGATGCCCAGATCTGGCCCCAGCCGAGGAAGAAACGCTGTTCGTGCGTAAAACCATCGATGTCCTTTGGTGTCGGTTTACCCCTCAGCGAACGCTTGTATGCGTCATAGGCGACGGTCAAACCTGCAAGGTCACCGATGTTCTCGCCGAGAGCAAGCTTGCCGACCATAAACAATCCGGGCTGAACCTCATATCCGTCCCATTGTTTTACTATGCAATCAGCTTTTTGCTCAAACTTCGCCCGGTCTTCTTCGGTCCACCACATCTTCAGGTTTCCCGCGGCATCAAAACGGCTTCCTTGATCGTCGAAACCGTGTGTTATCTCATGTCCGATCACGCCGCCGATCGCACCATAATTGATCGCATCATCGGCGTCGAAATTAAAGAACGGAGGCTGAAGGATGCCGGCCGGAAACGTGATGTCGTTGTTAATACTTGAATATGAAGCATTTACGATCGAAGGAGTAAATCCCCATCGCGACTTGTCGCGCGGCTTGCCAAGATCCTCAAAATTCCTCTTTATCTGAAACTGGTTCGACCGCAGCACATTCGAAGCATAGGAAGAACGGTCGATCTTCAAACCTTTATAACCCCGGAGTTCATCCGGATAACCGATCTTGCGTTTGAAGGTCGATAGCTTATACTGCGCCTGTTTTTTCGTTTCTGCGCTCATCCATTCAAGCCCATCGATCCTGTCCTTCATTGCTAACATCAGATTGTCGATCATTTCGTTCATGCGGGCCTTGGCGGCAGGCTTGAAGGTTCGGCGGGCATATTCCATTCCCAGAGCTTCACCCAGATTTCCATTAGTCGCTTGGACGCAAATGCGCCATCGCGGCTGGCGTTCTTTCTGGCCACTCAAATAACGGCCGTAAAAGTCGAAATTCTCATCGGCGAATGCCTTAGGTAGATTCGGGGCGGCGGCGTTGATCGTCATCCATCGAAGATAGGTTTTCCAGTCAGCGGCCGGAACGTCCTTCTTCATTTCGTTCACTACGCCAAAGAATTTGGCAGGTGCGACATTTAGGTCGCCCTTGGGTTCGACGCCGCGAACAGCCGTATAAGCCTTCCAATCAAAATTCGGCGTCATTGCTGAAGCAGCATCAAAGGTCACCTTGTTATATCGATTATCAGGATTTCTCAATTCGACGGGCGTCAGTGCTCCACCCGCAAGTCGTGTCTGCATTTGCAAAACGGTCTGAGCATTTGCGGCTGCGGCTTCAGGGCTATCGCCGATAAGCTTGAACATTTTTGTCATATACTCGACGAATTTCGTTCTTGTTTCGACCGACTTTGCATCTGAATTCGTGTAATAATCGCGATTTGGAAGTGAAAGGCCGCCTTGGCTTACGTTGAGCATCACCGCATTCGAATCCTTCAGATCGGGCCCGACACCGAAGCCAAACACAGCGGGAATACCGCGATCGTGCAAACGTGCTATCGCAGCCTCAACGTGTCCCGCCGACGAGATCCCGTTTATCTCGTTAAGGATCGATTCAACCGGTGCCAGTCCGGCCTTTTCGATGGCCGCTTCGTCAACGCAAGTGGAGTAAAAGTCACCGATCAATTGCTGGTCAGAACCTTCGCGAGACCTTGTTTTCGCGGCGGCTTCGAGCACTTCGCGAAGTATCTTGTTGTTCGATTCAGCAAGGATATTGAAGGTACCCCAACGCGATTCGGTGGCAGGTATCTCGGTGGTCTTTAACCAGTTTCCGTTAACGAATTGGAAAAAATCGCTGCATGGCGCGACCGAGCGGTCCATTCGTGCCGTATCGAACCCTTTCGTTTGCGAGTCTGCGGGAGCCGCAAATGCTGCAGCCAGCAGAAATGACGAGAAAATCGAGATTGCTTTACTTTTCATATTTATACACCGAGTTATCAATTTGACCAGATCTCATTATTTTACAGAATGCCGTGACAAATTGGTCGTTTATAATGACAATGCGAACATAACTGTGACAGAACGGTAAAACAAAGGTTCGTCACAGCATCGGAACGAACGAATCCGCGACTTTCGAATGAAGCCTTACGGCTAATTCCTTTCGATCAGGTTCAACGACCGGTTGGTCACCGAAGTTTACGACGGCAATGAATCCTGTTGCGCCGAAAAAACGGCAGAGATGCTTAAAAAATGGCGTGTCGTCCCACCAGCATATCCAGTCGCTGGGACGTATGCCTTCGTCATCGCTTCGATACGTGATAGAACAATGGGATACAGGTGTGTCGGTCTGGGCGGCAAACTCCAGGAATGATGAATTAAACGGCAGAACCTCTTCGCCTTTTGTGCTCGTGCCTTCGGGAAACACGATAACACCCTCGCCGCCGCTCAGCCGCTCGATGACCTTTTCTCCGGCTCGCGGAATTGTGCGCCGCCGGCCACGATCGACATAGATAATTCCCATGTTAAGGATCATCCGGCCAAGGAGCGGCCAATCGCCAATATCGTGTTTCGCTACGAAAACGCCCTTGGCCAGCGAGCGGATCACGGGAATATCCATATAACCGACATGGTTGCTGACCAGGAAGAATGGCGGTTGGGGCGGCTCGCCGATGACTTCGATCTTGATCGAGGCGATCCGAACAAATCCCTTTGCCCATAATTCGAAGATCAGCTGGCGCCAGTAAACCTTATTCGGGATCAAGATCCGTCCTACCAGCCAAACACCGTAGATCCCAAACGTGAGGAATAAAAGAAGTACGACGCGGAAAATTGATCTAATTGCCTTCATCCTTATCAATTTTGGTGAAATTGTATCGCAGCAAAACTCGCATCGGCAAAGCGCGTTTGCCGACTGTGGCAGGCCGCCAGTTCATTTTCCTGATCGTGTCGGCCACCGACACGTCCAGTCCGAAACCGGCCCAGCGGCTTATTTCTATGTTTGCGACGTTTCCGTTCTCATCGATGTCAACCTCGGCTTCGACCGATGCACGTACGGAATAAAGACTTGCGACCGTAGTATATTCCGGCCTTATTCGGCGATACGGCATCGGCGGCCGCAGTCCTTCAAAGCCCGGCATTCCTTCGTCCGGAACTGGCGGAAAAGGCTTGATCGGTTTTACCGACCGTTGAGAAATAACGTACGTTTCGACCGCCGATAAAATATATCGTGAAATGTCTGATGAACGGTTCTTGTATTCATTGGCGGCGATCTCCGGCGTGCTTCCGGTGAACGAGAACATCTTCCAATCGATCAATTGCCCGATCGATGAACTGACAACATAAACCGCCGCGAAAACCTCGTAGTATTCTTCGATCTCGCTCGATGTTCGCCGGGAACGCCCAGCCTTGACCATCACGAAATAAGGAGTACCAAGCAGCTCGCCGATCGCCTTTGCCTCAGAGGTGTAAAGGTTGAAAGGATCGTCGGCATTGAACGACGCCACTGCCTGTTTGCTGAGATCAAGGTCATCGACACGATGAGTTTTCCTCAATTCGTCGGCGATATCCGTGCTTACCGACAACGAAAATTCGTCGGATCCGGGGGTTAGAATGGCCAATCGTTGAGCTGAGGCTACAGAGGTCAGACCAAAAACCGCAGCGGTCAACATAAAACACGCCAGAGCGAACTGATAGCGATCTTTAGCGATGATAAAGCGATGCGATCTCATCTTTTAATTCAAGCGGAAAATACACGCGATGAATACGATAGCCTTCCTGTAGGCCGCGAACAGCGGAACTCACCTCTGAAATCTCGCGTATCTCCGGGCGTGAAAATCCCGATTCTACGTAGATCAGATCCTTTGGTTTAGCCGAGTCCTTGATATAGAAATTGTGGGCCGCATCGCCGGCTTTGTCTTCGATCAAATAGAATGCCGGGTCAAAACCACGCTTTTCTACTGTCTTTCGCGAGCTTTCAATAAACTCGCTCCGTTCGCTTTCGGGCATATCAAGATCAAAACCTTTAAACAAACGGCGGTTGATGAAGCGTGAGGACAGGTCGGAAAGTATCGGGTCGTCGGACAGCTGCCACTGTTTGATGTGAAAAAGAAAATCGCTGTCGTCCAGCGAAAGATGTTCCTCAAGCGTAAGAGCCTGTCCTTTCAGCACAGATGCGAAAGCCGTGCCCTCGGCAAACCATACATCTT
>CAZXTS010000101.1:0-10190 GCA_964643745.1 uncultured Chloracidobacterium sp. | reverse complement strand
ACCATGCCGCCATCAAGCGGACCGGGCCGATAGAGTGCGTTTAGAGCTGAAAGATCTTCGAGTTCCTTTGGTTGCAAGCGGCGGCAAATGTCCTGCATCCCCGACGACTCAAACTGGAATATCGCGTCCGTTTTGCCTTCAGAAAAGAGCTTCATCGTCTTTTCGTCGTTCATCGGGATCATGCTCCAATCGATCTCGACACCGGTTTTTTCTTTCAGGTTTGCCAGGCAGTCGGCGATGATCGTGAGGGTCGTCAGGCCCAGAAAATCCATCTTGAGCATGCCGACCTTTTCGAGGTCACCCATCGGATATTGGCTCGTGAATTCGTTCTTGGCCGAGATCGCGACCGGGACGATCTCGTGCAAAGGCTTCGGCGAAATAACAACGCCCGCGGCGTGAACGGACGTGTGCCGCGAACAGCCTTCGACGCGAAGCGCGAGTTCGATAAGTTCGTTTACTTTCGGATCGGCATCTTTGAGTTGTTTAAGTTCGGGAACATCTTTGAGTGCCTGGGTGATGCTGATGTTGCGTCCGCGGAACGGCGGCGGAATTAGTTTCGCGATCTTTTCAACGTCGCCATAAGGCATGTTTAGCGCACGGCCGACGTCTTTGATCGCCGCCCGCGAAGCCATCGTTCCAAAGGTGATTATCTGACAGACCGATTCGCTGCCGTAAAGATCGGACACATGTCGGATCACGTCGCCGCGGCCGCGGATGCAGAAATCGATGTCGATATCGGGCATCGAGATTCGTTCGGGATTAAGGAATCGCTCAAAGAATAACTCGTATTGAAGCGGATCAACGCCGGTGATCCCCAGAGCGTATGCAACGAGCGAACCCGCCGCCGAACCGCGTCCAGGACCGACGGGAATGCCTTGATCTACGGCGTATTTGATGAACTCCCAGACGATCAAGAAATAGCCCGAATAGCCCATGTTCTCGATGATGCCGATTTCGAGATCAAGGCGCTTATCGTAAACTTCGAGCGAATATTTGAGCGTTCCGGCGTCTGCCATCGGCTGAAGAACGTCGAGCTTGAGCCGCTCCAAGCCTTCTTTCGCAACGATCTCGAAATAACCGTCAATATCTTTTGCACCCGATTCCGGTGGGATCGGAAAGCTTGGAAGTGTTAGATTGTCCGGCCCGATCTTGAACGCGACCTCGCATTGTTCGGCGATTCGCAAAGTGTTTTCAAGAGCCTCTGGATAATCATTTCCAAATATCTCCCACATCTCTTCGGCCGAGCGAACATTACGCTTTCCGGTGATGTCATCGGTGTTCTCGCTTAAGGTACGGCCTTCACCGATGCAGAGCAGAACCTGTCGGGCACGTGCATCGTCAGGCTCGAGATAATGTGCGTCATTCGTCGCGACAATTCCGCAGCCGATCTGTTTGGCGATGACGGCAAGCTTCGCATTCATCTCCGGCGAATGCGTTTGCCAGTGCTCCTGCAGCTCAATAAAAAAACTGTCCGGGCCGAAGATCGATCTAAAACGATCAGCAAATTCGATCGTTTTATTTTCTTCACCGGTGTAAATGAAATGGTTCAACGCTCCGTTCATTCCGCCCGAAAGCGCGATCAGTCCGGAAGAGTGTTCGGTCAAAATATCGAAGTCGATCCGGGGCTTGTGATGAAAGCCCTCGGTGAACGCTTTCGAGGACAAATGGACCAGATTTTGGTAGCCCTCCATGTCCTTTGCGAGCAAGACCAGGTTGTAATATGGACGCTCGCCGGCTGGGACAGACGAAACCCGATCAAACCGGCTCGCTGATGTAACAAAAGCCTCATAACCGATGATCGGACGAATGCCCGCGTACTTCATTGTGAGGTAAAAACCGATCGCGCCATACATATTTCCATAGTCGGTAATGGCGCAGGCTTTCATGTCCAACTCATTCAACCGAGCCGCAAGGGGCTTTAGTTGGATTGTGCTTTGCAACAGGCTATAATCCGTGTGCAGGTGAAGATGGACGAAATCTTTAGGTTTGAACTGAGGTTTTTCCATGGCTTGCCGGTGGGTTATGAAGAAAGTTTATCTGGAAACTTTTGGGTGTCAAATGAACGTTTCCGATTCGGAACGCGTCGCGACATCTCTCGCCGCTAAAGGCTTTCAGATCACCGATCTACAAGAAAATGCGGACGTGATCTTATTGAATACCTGCTCCGTTCGCGAGAAAGCCGAGCAGAAGCTTTATTCAAAGATCGGCAGGATAAAGGCCCGAAGTACGGAAACTCCGGTGATCGGAGTGATGGGCTGCGTCGCACAGCTCGAGGGTGAATCGCTCTTTGAAAAGATCAACGGCTTAGACCTCGTTATCGGCACTCGAGCGGTTGGCCGTGTTGCGGAGGCATTAGAGAATGTTATCCAAAACGGGCCAGGTTATTCGGATCTCGGCGAAAGGGATGCGGGGTATGATTGGGATGTTGCGGACGCCCAACGACACTCACCCTATGTTGCGTTCGTACCGATCATTGAGGGCTGTAATAAATTTTGTACCTACTGCATCGTTCCCTTTTCAAGGGGTAGGGAACGGAGCCTTTCCGCATCCGAGATCATTAGGCAGGTTCTGGAATTGCGTCGCCAAGGCGTTAAAGAGATCCATCTTATCGGGCAAAACGTGAACAGCTATCGGCCGATAAATGATTCGGGGATGGAAAAGTTCGCCGGTAAGACGCTTTTTTCTCGCTTGCTGCGCGCCGTCGCGGCGACCGGGATCGAACGGATCAAATTCAACACATCGTTCCCGCGCGATTTTCACCCGGACATAGTTGATGCTATCGATGAGAACGAAAACCTTTGCAACTGGGTTCATCTGCCGGTGCAGTCCGGAAGCGACAAAGTGCTTAAGGCAATGAGAAGGCTGCATTCGATAGACAGTTACTTTAAGCGCATTGATAAGATCCGCTCGGCAAAACGCGACATTTCCTTGAGTACGGACATCATAGTGGGATTTCCGGGCGAGACCGAGGAAGATTTCAGTGACACGGTAAAAATGGCAGAATATTGCAAATTTGATTCCGCATATATTTTCAAATACTCGCCGCGTCCTGGAACTCCGGCTTATGAAATGACGGACGATGTTGATCAGGAAGAGAAAACAAGAAGGTTTACCGAGCTTGAAAATGTTCAAAAGCAGATCCAGAATCGGCGGTCGCAGCGATATCTCGGACGAACGCTGAACGTTCTGGCGGAAAAGCGTTCGGCGAAATCCGACACTGATCTTTCCGGACATTCATCTTGTCACCGAGTTGTGAATTTTCAAGCCGACGATGATATTCTTGGAGATATCGTGAAAGTCCACATCACTGAAGTTAAAGTAAATTCGCTGTTCGGCACGTTAAACTGACCCAAAATGGACGACCTTAGATCATTGGTAGAAGTAAAGATCGGGGCCTTGATAATGGATCCGAATACTAATACGCCCATCGTTGTTTTGAAAGGCGTCGGGTCGGAGACCGTTCTGCCGATCTGGGTTGGGGCTTTTGAGGCGAATGCCATCGCTTTGGAGATCGAAAAGATAGTCCCGCAACGGCCGATGACACACGATCTTCTCCGAAATCTCACAATTGAATGCGGGCTTTCCGCTTCGAGAGTGATAGTTACAGACCTTCAGGAAAACACATTTTACGCGGTCGTGGAGATGACGGACGAAACGGGCGGATTGGTCGTATTGGATGCCAGGCCATCAGATGCCATCGCTCTTGCGTTAAGGCTCGATTGTCCGATATTTGTTGATCAAAAGGTCTTGGAACTCTCGGCTGCATCAAGCGGGATCGGCGGCCCGGAGGGTGAATTTGATGACGACGCACCGACCCCGGACGATTGGCCCGAACTGATCGGCTAGAAGTTTTACGAGCCCGAATTGGCTCGGTATTTGGAAGCAGGCCTCGCACATAACAGCAATGATAATCGTGATCGCAAACCAGAAAGGCGGTGTTGGTAAAACAACCACCGCGATCAATCTAGCAGCGGCGTGTGCCGGTCGCGGAAAGCGAACATTGCTGATCGATCTTGACCCACAGAGCAACAGTTCGCTCTCCTTCATCGATCCATCGCTGATCGACAAGGGGTCGTATGAGCTTTTTACAGATCAATCGACCCCGGTCTCCGAACTTGTTTATAAAACCGGCTGCGAAGGGCTTTCAATGATCCCGGCAAGGATCAACCTGGCGAAGCTGGAAGCGAAACTGATCGGCGATTTCGAAGCGGCTTATAAACTTCGCGATCGATTGCAGCAAGTGGCGAGTGATTTTGATGTTGTGTTGATCGATACGCCTCCGACGCTGGGCCTGATCACTGTAAACGCGCTGGTCGCGGCTCAATATGTTTTGATCCCGATCCAATCTTCGTATTTCGCCCTAGAGGGAACTGACGACCTTCTGGAAACCATCGAGAAGGTCCGCTTGCGGCCAAATCCGGAACTGGAGCTGCTCGGTGTTCTGATAACGCTATTCGATCGCCGCACCGCACTTTCCAGGGACGTCGAATCCCATATTCGCCAGGTCTTCGGTAAGAAAGCGTTTGATACTATTATCACGCGAAGCGTTCGGCTTGAGGAAGCCCCGGCCCATAAAAAATCGATATTTGAATATGCCCCGCGCTCCTCGGGTTCCACAGAGTATGAAATGTTAGCAAAGGAGGTGCTTAAACGTGTCCAAAAGAGGTCTGCCAACAGGCGTGCAAATGCGGCATGATTCGCATTACGTAGATATAATCTCATCATCTAGCCGGGCAATTGGTAAAACGATCCCCATCGATCGCATAGAACCCAATCCCGAACAGCCGCGCAATGAATTCGGCGACCTTACTGAGTTGACGGAATCGATTCGCGAAAAGGGCGTTCTTGAGCCGCTATTGGTGAAGCCGATCGCCGACGGCAGATATATGATAATTGCCGGCGAGAGACGCTGGCGCTCATCGAAATTAGCAGGGTTAAGCGAAGTTCCATGTATAGAAATGGACCTCGACGAACAAGGCGTCGCCGAGATCGCTCTGATCGAGAATCTACAGCGCAAGGATCTGAACATTTGGGAGGAAGCCGACGGCCTGGCTGCGTTGCAGTCAAAGTATGGCTACACGCAGGAAAAGATCGCCCAAAAGATCAGCAAAAGCCGCTCGACCGTAACGGAACTCTTGACGGTGGCAGGGTTGCCGCCCGAGATCCGTGAAAAATGCCACTCGGCAAACATCAGCTCAAAATCCACCTTGCTGGAGATTGCTCGTCAATTCGACGAAGCGGCAATGTTCGAGCACCTGGACAATCTGATCTTGGGAAAGACCGCTCCGAAAGCCTCCAAAGCGAAAGCAGCAAAGAGTGGGAATGGAAAAGATTCGTCGGTAGTTCATGAACGACCGGCCGGTAATGCAGCTCAATTTTCGTTTTCATCCGACGAAGGGAATTTTAAGGTCGAAATTTCGTTTATCGGCGGTGCTGCGGTCGATAGGCCAAAGGTGCTTAAGGCTCTGAAAGAGGCATTTGACGCGGTTAAATCAGGCTCGGTACAGGTCTAGAATCTTCGGGCCGTATTTTACATAATCTCTATTATCAGACGCAACATATATGGTTCGTGTCCTCCCTTTAGGACTCCGAACTGCCCCATCCCTTTCCAGAGCCAATGCAGAAATTAAAAGACCGGCCCGATCGAAAGATCGTCAGACCGGTCTTGTTAAAGAACTAGCGAATCGTCTAGAACGGTATATCGTCGTCAGCCGCGCCCATTGGCGGGCCTGATTGCGGTGCGGCTGCAGAACGAGATTCTTGAGCGCCTGTATATTCTTCATTTGAATCGGACGATGAGCCGCTGTCGCCGCGCGAGCCGATGAAGCGCATATCGGTTCCGCTGACGTTAAGAGTCTTCTGAATGTTTCCCTCGCGGTCGGTCCATTCTTCGAGGCTTAAGCGGCCCTCTATATAAACCTGTCGGCCTTTGGCAAGATATTTTGCGGCATTTTCGGCCTGATTACGCCAAAGCGTTACACGAAACCAGGTAGTCACATCTTGCCATTCGCCGGACTTATCCTTCTTCCGATCGTTGGTGGCAATTGAAAAATCGCACACTGCATCACCGGCGGGCGTATAACGCAATTCTGGGTCGCGGCCGAGGTATCCTACTAAAATGATCTTATTGAATGACATTTTGTGAAATCGTCTCCATTGATAGAATAAGTTTAAGCGAACGTAAAGGGATGTTACATTCATCAATCTTAAGCGGTCAAGTTGCCCAGCCCAATTACGGCCCGCGATCTTATGATCATCGACTATTTTGGGGGCGGTGTGCTGCGGAAAACGCGATAAATGCTCTTGAACATACAACAAAAGATCCACTGCATACTTTTAACTTTGCTCCTGTGTGTGACATTTTCATTGGCACAGAATGGCCGGGAAAGTAATGCAAAGATCGAAAAATGCTGGGAGTTTCGCTCTGAACAGGCGTCCATCGGTTTCCTGGCGTCCGATTCGGAGCAGATCTATCTCAGGGCTGGCGACGGGCGTTTGATCGCACTTTCCGCACAAGGCGTTCAGCAATGGTCGAATGATATCGGCGGCGAAATAGTATCTAATCTGGCTATTTCATCCGATAGTTTATTTGTGGTCTCCGCCCCCAGATCGACCACCGGCGAAAACAATAATACAAAGATCGAGGTCATAAGCCGCCGCTCGGGATTGACGCTGAAAACAGCTCCCTTGCCGGAGGGTGAACGCTTTTTCCTGGTGGAAGATAGCGGAGCCATTGTTGCGGTAGGAAGTGCGGGATCGATCGATGCGTTTGACGTTAAGCTGGATCGGCTTTGGAATTTCAATGTTACCGGACAGTTGGACCTTGAGCCGGTCGTCCACGATGGCGGATTGACCATAGCGGCAAACGGCCGGTCGCTACTTCAAATATCGATAAAGTCGGGCGAGACCCTGTCGAGAATTGCCGGAGATTCTGACCTTTCAGCAATAGCCCGCGACGACCAAGGCACGATCTTCCTTGGCGATAAAAAAGGTAGGTTATACAGGCTAAAGCCAGCCGATGGCCGCGAGCAATGGGCATTTAAGAGCGGCGGGCAGATCCAGGCGATAATTTTCAACGGCTCAAAAATAATCGCTTCGTCGGTCGATAATTTTATCTATGCTATTTCGGCGGACAGAGGCAGCGTTGTCTGGAAAGCACGATTGCCGGGGCGATCGGTCGGCCCGATAAACCTAATTAAGGATACGCTACTGGTTTCGGTGATCGGACAGGGCGAGATATTTGCGATCGATGGTACTTCGGGACGCATCACCGACAGGATAAAGGTCGGGCCCGAAAATTCGTTGAACGCCATGGTGATGGCGTACCGTGACGATATGTTCGTGATCGGCCTTGGTAATTCAGCAACTGCCTATTCGTTTAGCGGGTGCGCAAAATGAGAGGGCAGCATATCGCTGCCCTCTCAGATGTTTCCTAAATTCCCTAATGCGAGACTTCGAAATCATGCATCATCGCATAGATCTCGTCCTTGACCAATAATTTCTTTTTCTTAAGTGTGGATTCTTCGAGCTGCTCGTCGTCGTTGGGGTATGTAAGCCCTGACAGTTGTGTAAGCCTGTCTTCGTAGGTCTGATGCCTGGAAACCAGATCGCGGAAAGTTGGATTCGTCTTTATCAATTCATCCCTCACCGGATCGGGTGTTGACATGTCCATAGCGTTTTTTCCTCGCTTATCAAATAATTTGCACCCGTGGCACTCACGGAGCGATCACTGGTGTAAACCGTATCTTATCGCAAGATATTATTCATTTCAAGGATATTTACAAAAATGTTACTAAACGGGCGTGATCACAGCTTGCATTAATAGGGCTGTATCAGGCGGGTTGCTATAAAAATGGGGCCGAGACGCAAAAACGACAAACCCAAACCTGGAATAAAACGCCTGAGCGGTTAAGTTCGAAGCTCGCACGTCGAGCCAAATGTTGCGAACGCCGCTTTCGTGACAGATCTTAAGCAGTTCCTGCATTAGCTCCGATCCGATGCCCGACCGTTGTTGAGAAGGCTGCACGCCGATGTTATAGATCTCAAGATCAAGGGTATTCTCGTCACCTGGAACCTTTCGCCCGATAAGGAACCCCAGGCATTCACCGCCGTCATCGACCGCGCGAAGAAATACTGAATCGTTTCTAGCAAGCTCGTCCAAATAATCCTTATGTGACCAGAAGCTAAGGCCGCAGGCGTCCTGTATTTCCAGGACACGACGAATGTCCGAACTGCGGGCAGGTTGTATCGAGACCTTTGAATGCATTAGAAAAGTTGTGTCGCTCGTTGCGCATTTTGAAGATAGATCGGCGAAAGATCGTTCGAATCGACCTGACCCGAGGCTTGTTGAACAAGGATCTCAGCCAGTGTTGGTTCGATGATAGTAAACTGTGCCTCGCTCTTGGCATCGCTCAGGCGGCGTTCGATCGCTTCAGAGCCGTAGATCATACTTGGTTTTTCCTTGATAATAGAAGCGATCAATTCATCGAAGCTTGTGGCCGCTTCTGCGGGTTCCCCGTTCTTTGGAAACGTTTTCCACGCGACGTCGCTTTTTCCGAACGGGAGTGCGATCAAGGAAGCGGGCTCGGTCGAATAATATGCTGAGATGGCGTCGAACATAGAAAGGCCGACACACTTGATATCTAGTGCCCGTGCCAGCCCGATCGCGGTCGCGATTCCGATCCGGATACCTGTAAAACTGCCGGGGCCGCGTGATACGGCTATAAGTTCAAGGTTATGCTTGGAAATGTTTGCCTGATAGAGGAGCGTTTCGATGTTGGGGATTAGATCTTCGGCGCGCGAAACTGCCATTTCCGGGCCTTGTGATCGATGAATTGACGAACCATCGCCTACCGCGAGTGAGCCGCTGCCGATGGCCGATTCGATCCCAAGAACTATCATATGTAAATGATAATTCAGCGGCTGTCATTTCTTCGAATGACCTTGGTGATTCGTTCGAGCGAGGGTACGGACCGATTGGCAATATTCCGGATCTGAATGAAAAAACGAGAAGCATCGTCTATCGGTGATTCCGTTTGAATAGTTGCCTGAATTGGGTTTGGCGGTATGCGTTTGCGAAGCTGTTCGAAAAAGAGTCTCGGTTCGCGGAGGCAAGTCTGAAGCGGGCGTGTACGGACCGGATCGGCCCATTCCCTTTCAAGCGTGCGGATCACCCATTCAGGTATATTTTCGCATTCTTCCTTAAACGGAAGATCCGATATATCGAGATCGAGGTATCTATGTGCAAGCCCGATCGCGGTGATCACCCAGCCGCGCCGCGTTTCGCTCACACAATCAAGGCATTTTGACCATTCGAAATCGGCCGGACGATTAGAGACAGCATAATAAATGTCCCACAGCCGTTCCCTGTTCTCGCCGCCATCGTTGAGCCAGTGTGTAGTAATTACGCGAAGATGGTCCTCGGGACAAAGGACTCGGATCCTTCCAAATTCAAGTTCGAGAAAGGTCGATCGGGCAAATAGGTCGGGCCAAGGAAGCGAATCGAGAGATCGCAATTCACAGTGCAAGTCAATATGAGCACCGAAGCGAACATCTTTCTCCAATAATTCCTTACCTTTTTCGTATTGTGCAGACGAAATCGCGAGGTCAATATCTATGAAGCGACGAGGAACACCCTGAGGAAATGATGCAGCAGCAGCGATGCCTTTAATCAAAAGAGGGTTAAAACCCTGAGAATCGAACAATCGAAAAACATCAACGGAGATCTTCTCTAACCGCTTCTGGTTTATCGATTCCCACTTACCACCTATGGAGTTTAGGTCAGACTTCATTGAAAAAGGCAGCGAATGACTTCGCTGCCTTCACATCTTAGCCGGGTATGCAGCCCTGATTCGGTGCGGGGAGTTCCGGTGCACAAATAAGGTCGGCGTTACAACAAATAGCCGAGACGCAACCGCGTCCAGCGCACTGCGAGGAAGCTGTACAGCCACACGAAGCACTTGCCAATGCACTTTTCGGAGCGACGAGGGATGCAACGATCGGCAGAGCGATAACGGATGCGAGGCCGATCTTTTTCAAGACCTCACGTCGGGTTTGACCGTTGAAATTTGCTTTGACCTCTGCTTCGAGAAGGTTATTCTCAGAGAGTTGGTCAAGAGCAAGCCAAACCATCTCGTCGGTGACCTTTGAACCGGTCGCCTGTTCCAAAACTGCAGTGATGTCATCAACCG
>CAZXTS010000100.1:0-10239 GCA_964643745.1 uncultured Chloracidobacterium sp. | reverse complement strand
CGCGGCGAACGCCGTGTTCCGATGACCGGCTTTCTACGTGATGAAGGCCTGACGGTCTTCGAAGAATGGATCGCCAAGCCTGACAAGATCGAATATTAGATAAGCGTGTCGAACACATATTTCTTTATCTTCCTCGCATTATTTGTCGGAGCGTTCCTGCCGCTCCAGGTCGGCGTAAATTCAAAACTTGCAGATGCGGTCGATAGCCCTTTGATCTCCGCATTTCTTTCATTTTGCGTAGGAACTCTCGCCTTGCTCTCTTACATTCTGATCACAGGCGTCCCGATCGCGAACGCCGCGAATGCAAAGAACGCGTCGCCAATTTCCTGGATCGGCGGATTGCTGGGCGCATTCTATGTAGCTGTTTCGATAATCCTTCTGCCGAAGCTCGGGGTTGCGACGACCGTTACTTTGATCATCGCGGGCCAAATGCTGATGAGTCTCGTAATGGACCACTACGGCCTGCTCGGCGTTCCGGTCAAAGAGATTTCGCTCGCCCGAATTGGTGGTGCCGTGCTTGTTATCCTCGGGGTTGTATTGATCAGAAGATTCTAATTTCACTCCCGGACATTCCAAACAATTTTTCGGGAACAATTTCCTCTTTCGGTTGTCTATATTACTAACCGTTGGCACCGGGACGCTGCAAGGAGGAATTGAAATGTTTGACAAGTTAATCGAATCCGGTTCGAACACGAAGGATAAAAAAGATCGCAGCAGTTACTTTGCGGTGTCAACCTTTTTGATGAGTGCGGCCCTGATCGCCGGGCTATTGGTAAGTATTTTTGGGGCGAACTATGACATCGGCAACCCCAACATGGATATATCTCAGCTTTTGGCTCCAATCGAAACAAAAGCACCGGAACCCGAACTACAACCAAAGCAGGAATCACAGCCCCAAAATGAAAGTCGTTCAACTGAACTTCCGATTCGGACCAAGGCATATCAGCGAATAGAAGAAACGCCGAAAGAGGTAGTGCCGGTTGCTACGGCACCGGTCGATTTTAAGGAGCGTCCTTTGGGACAGTTTAGGATCGGTGATACTAATGTTGACCCTCAAAACGTCGGCGGCAGAACGGTTGGCACAAGTTCCGGCCCATCAATGGGTTCGGGCGATGGCCCCGGAACTTCGGCATCGAGCGAGCGCTCAACACCGCCGCCTCCGCCAATTAAGAAGCCCGAAGTAAACCCGAACACGGTCGTTTCGCTCGGTGCGGTCAATGGAAGGGCTATCGTTTTGCCGAAGCCGGCCTATCCGCAAACGGCGAAAACGATGCGTGTCGAGGGAGCTGTTCAGGTGCAGATAACTATTGAAAAGGACGGTTCTGTGATCTCTTCAAAGGCCTTGGGCGGCCATCCGATGTTGCGTCCCGTTGCAGAAAATGCCGCTCGTCAAGCTAAATTTTCGCCTACTACGCTTTCAGGCACACCGGTACGGGCAACAGGAATTATCACCTTTAACTTTAAGCTGAATTAAAGGGGTGGAAGTTCAGTCAGCTGCCGGGTTCGGATCGCCGCAAGGCATTCGGATCCGGCATTTTTGCGCGTTAACGGGAAAACAGATCCATCAGATCGTCAACATCCATTTCATAGATAGGCACGGGAAATTTCGCCTTCAGATCGTCGTAGTTCATTCCGTCAAGCAGGATCGGTTCGTCCGATTTGATCGTATGTTTGGGTATGATGGCGAAATCACCTTTCACTTTTTCTTTGATCGCAAGATAATCCCGTCCGGTCAGCAGGCCCGCGACCGAAACATCACCGCCAAAATAAGTATTTGGTACCGGAAGAACTGATAAACGCGTTCCCGCAGCCGCATTATATCGGCCGATCATATCCGAGAGCATCGGTGCGAACATCTCTCCAGTGAGGATCGTGCCATATTTCGATTGCGAAATGCGGATCGCTGATAGCGGATCTCCGCTTTCCTTCGGAACCATCGCCAATCGATTTGTTCTGACATCTGCAGAAGCGGCAACCGGATGAGTCCGTGCATCTGCAAAATATTTCCTTGCGATCGCAACACCCTCTTTCCTCTGCGACTCGGCGTCTCTGCGGTTCAGCACCTTTTCGAACCGCTCGACGAAAGTTCGGATCATCCCGACACCGTCTTCGATCTGCGGATAATTGCCATAATGCCGCCGCGAAGGTATTTCGATACCGCCTTTTAAATAGATCTCATCACCCAGAAAAGCGAACGTTGATCCGAGCGTTTTGCGAAATTCTTTCTGAAGCTTTTCGACCTCTTTGATCGTCTGCCGGCAAAATTCCGGCGTAACGCGAGTCAAGCGATCGTCCGTATTGTACCGGGTCAACGCGACCGGAACGACAGCCGTTGAAACTATCTTGGGATAATGTTCGGCAAGGTCGCGAAGGGTCTTTTCGAGTATCGCTCCGTCATTTATCGTCGGACACAGCACGACCTGTGCATGCAGCTCAATGTCGTTATCAAGCAGCGTTTTCAGCTTGTCCGAAATATCCGCACGGGATTCATCAACGCCGAGCAGATAGGCACGGGTCTTCAGATCTGTCGCATGAACCGATACATATTGCGGAGACAGACGCTGTTCGATAATGCGCCGCATTTCGTCCGGAGTTATCGAAGAAAGCGTTGTGTAATTACCGTAAAGAAATGAAAGGCGAATGTCCTCATCGCGGACGAAAAGCGATGGACGCGCATCTTCCGGATTGCCCTTACAGAAACAGAACAGGCATTCGTTTGCACACTGGCGGGGAACGATCTGCTCGAACATTAGGCCGAAATCTTCGCCCTCATCGCGGTCGAATTCTATTTCTTCGGTCTCACCGTTCGTCTTTTTGACCTGAAAGATCAGGTCGGTCTCCCCGGCGGTTTGAAAACGAAAATCAAGATAATCGCGAACCGGTTTTCCATTAACCCGGACGATGCGGTCGCCCGGGCGCAATTCCATCTCTTCGCCAAGGGTTTCAGGTGTGACCTCTGTGATTATCACGCCCGCTCGGCGAAGCTGTGTAACAGCCGGTGTTACGGCAAATTCGTACATAGTGGATAACGGAAAATGGACAATGGATAATGGAAAACCATCCACTGCCCATTGTCCATTGTCGGTTAAACTAAGCTGCCGCGGCCTTTAGGTCGATCAGCGAATCAAGCGGCGTGTATTCGAGATTCTGCGATTCGGCGACAGCGTCGTAGGTAAGCTTGCCGGCGTATGTGTTAACGCCTTCCTGCAATCCCTTGTCTGCCTTGATCGCCTGCTCGAAACCTTTGTTCGCGAGCGACAACGCATAAGGCAGCGTCGCATTCGTCAATGCAAAGGTCGAAGTACGCGGAACCGCACCCGGCATGTTGGCTACGCAATAATGCAGTACGCCTTCTTCGTAATAGGTCGGGTTCGAGTGTGTCGTCGCATGCGTCGTTTCAAAGCATCCGCCTTGATCGACCGCGACATCAACCAGAACCGCACCGTGCGGGATCAAGTGAAGCATGTCGCGCGTAACGAGTTTCGGAGCCGCTGCACCAACAACCAACACCGCACCGATAACAAGATCGGCGTGCGAGATCGCTTCTTCGATCTGATATCGCGACGAAGCAAGCGTCTGAACCTTCGAAAGAAAAATGTCATCCAGCTGGCGAAGCCGATCCAGATTTCGATCGATGATCGTTACCTTCGCGCCGAGCCCGACAGCCATCTTTGCCGCTTCGGTACCAACAACGCCGCCGCCGATAATGACAACGTTAGCCGCCGGAACTCCGGGAACGCCGCCGAGCAAAATGCCGCGGCCGCCGTTCATTTTTTCAAGATATGTTGCACCGACCTGAACCGACATTCGGCCTGCGACCTCAGACATCGGTGTTAGCAACGGAAGCTTTCCGTGAACGTCCGTGATCGTTTCATACGCCACGCCCGTCACCTTACGCTCCATCATCTGCTTCGTCAATTCGAATTCGGGTGCAAGATGCAGATAAGTAAAAAGCAATTGATTCTCACGCATTCTGCCGTATTCCGGAGCGATCGGCTCCTTAACCTTGACGACCATGTCGCCTTCGCCCCAGGCATCGTCAGCAGTTTCGACCATTGTCGCGCCCGCACCTACGTATTGTTCGTCAGTGAAACCGGAGCCTTCGCCCGCCGTTTTCTGCACGAAAACCTCGTGTCCTGCACCGACAAGTGCGTGTACACCCGCCGGTGTTAAACCGACGCGATATTCATTGTCTTTGATCTCTTTCGGAAGTCCGATCTTCATTATATTTCTCCAGTATAGAGTGAATTCTTATGTATTTAGTGCAATCCAATAAAATAGCATTATAGAACGCTGAAAACAACGGAAATACTGTGGAAATTTCTTTCCGACTGAACTATTTATCGAATGACCAGATCATCGGGATCATGATCGTCGCGAGTATCCAAAACATAATATTTAGCGGTGAACCGACCTTTACGAAGTCGATAAACTTGTACTGGCCGGGGCCATAGATCATCGTATTCGTCTGGTAACCGACCGGCGTCATAAAGCTGGCCGATGCAGCAAAAGTTATCGCCATCAGGAACGGCGTCGCATCGACGTCCATCGTCTGTGCAGTGGCGATCGCGATCGGTGCGAGAAGGGCGGCCGTCGCGTTATTCGACATTGTTTCGGTCAGGATCGATGTGACCAGATAAAATGCCGAGACGAGAGCTATCGGCCCGAGAACGCCGACATAGGCGATCATGTTGCTCGACAAAAGCCCGGCCGCTCCCGACGCGTCCAATGCCGTTCCGAGCGAAAGAACACCCGCCAATAGAAAAATGATCTTCCATTCGATCGCTTCATAGGCCTCCTCGATCGAAATGCAGCCGGTCAAGATAAGCGCGATAGCACCGAGCAAAGCCGTAACAACGATCGGCGCAATACCCATCGTCGCCGCCACCACGACCCCGGCAACAATTGAGACCGCGAAAAAAGCTTTGCCGCGGCGAAATTCCGAGACGTCCATTTCCGACGTGATAATGAAGTCGCCGCTTCGCTTGAAGTTTCCTAAACGGCCAACCTTTATTTCCAGCAAAAGCAGGTCTCCCGCTCGAAGGACGGTATCGGACAATTTTTCGTGAAGCACCCGTCCGCCGTGACGGATCGCGAGCACTGTGCCGCCGTATTTTTCACGGAAATATGACCGCTGCAGCGTGCTGCCGACCAGATCGCTTTTGGGATCGATCACCGCTTCGACAAGCCGGAACTCTTCCGACGAAAGGCTCTCGTCGCCCCATTTGTTCTGGGGTTTGAACTGCACCCCGGCGTCGTCTTGAAGTGCCCGGATCTTTTCGAGATCGCACCGTACAAGAAGCACATCGCCGGCACGGAGAAAGTCACGGGCCGATGGCAGGTTTATAACCCGGTCGCCGCGGTCGATCTTTAGGATCGAAAGGTCAAGGTCATGGACGAGCGGCGCGTCCTTGATCATCTTATCGACCGACGAGGATTCCTCCGTCAGAACGATCTCGGTCAGGTATTCATTGAGGGAGAATTCTTCGACAAGGTCGCCTTTGCCGCGCCGTTCTGGTATCAGACGAATGCCGAAAAGCAGCATATAAGCCGTCCCGAACGCGAACATTATTAAGCCAAGCGGAGCGAATTCGAACATCGTAAACGCCCGCAGACCGTTTCGCTCGGCGATCGAGCTGACAAGTATGTTGGTCGAGGTGCCTATCAGCGTACACACGCCGCCGAACATCGAGGCGAACGAAACCGGCATCAATATCTTCGACGCGCTTATTCCCGTTTCGCGGGCAACTCCGAGCAGTATCGGCAAAAATATAGCGATGACAGGAGTGTTATTGATGAACGCGGAAAGGATAGCGACCACGATCATCACCGAGATGATGCCGACCCAAAATCCGCTCTTGAACACGCGGCTGACAAATCTGCCGAGAAAACTCACCGCACCGGTCTTGAACAAACCCGCGCTCAGGATAAACATTGACGCAACGGTCACCGTTGCAGCATTGCTAAAACCCGCGAGACCATCCGCCGGTGAGATAATGCCGCTGAGCAGCAAAAGAGCCATCACCAAGAGCGCGACCAGATCGACCCGCAACTTTTCGGTAACGAAAAGAAAGACCGCTAGGGCAAGTACGGCTAAGACTATTCCGATCTCAAATGACATTTTTCTAGTTTAGCTGAACAACGCTTGAATGATGATCATTGAACTGAAAGAAAATCTACCTGCCGGAGATAGGCCTTGGTGCGAGTGCTGTCGATAAATGCAATGCGGCCGCCCGCAAGGGCTCGCGGCGATGCGATTCCGCTGACCAAAGCACTTCTGAGATCATTGCCATCGCGAAAGCCGGAGATCTGCCCGAGTATCAAACGCGGCTTATCACCCAAAAAATAAAGCCCCGAGTCGCTGCCTAGCTGAAGATCGCTCTCTTCGCCGACGATGAAAAGTTCCCCTGCATCGTTGCCAAAGATGGAATCGTACCAGGAGAATCTTCTCCACAGCCCATTCTTCATCGAATTGTTAGACCTATTTTCCGCGGCATCCACAACAAACGGCGTTTTTACTAAACGCGCCGATCTCTTGTCTTTATTAAGTTCGTAAACGCTCAACGTGAGCGTCGGGAGATTCTTCTTGCGTTGAACCCTCACGAACTTAACTCGCCCGGATTCTGTCGCATACCAATTCCCGCCGATCTCGTCCGCATCAGAAACATCTTCGACCCTAAGTTTTGCGGTCTTTGCCGACCATTGTTTGCCCTTTCGCTTGCCGATCGCAAGAAGCAGATGATCATAACGACGTTCCATATCGAACGGCGTCAGTACCAAAATAAACGTGTCGGCCGTAAGCATTGTGAACGATGAAAAGTTATAACCTCCGGCCGGAAGAGGAGGAACGGATACGGAGATCTCCGAGTTGTCTGCGCCACTATTCGCCTTAAGTTTCAGCGTGAATTTTCGTTCACGAAAGATCAGGTCTTCCAATTCGACCGTCGGCCGGTCGTAAGCCCATTCGATCTGCAAATGCCCAACGTCCGCGGAAGAATCGACGAAGGAATGTTTCCTCACCTTTTGTTTTGGTGAATGTTTCTCGTCCAGACCAAAATCCTCAGAGAGGCTCCTCTGAAAATATATCTCTTCGCGAAGTCCGTCGCCGCCAAGAAAGATCTCTTTGTATCGGATCGGTTCGATCTCTTTCAAAGTCGCGAGCTTAAACCTTCGCGGTACCGGATCGAGCCTCATGAAGAACGGTGCGAAAAGATCGCGTTCGAGCATTGCATCAAGCCCTCCGAAACCGGTGTCCGACAGCAGCATCATATGCCGGTTGAAATATGCCGAGGCATATTGCCGGAAGAAATTTTCGTTCACCGTCCGGCCGTCTTCGTTGACGCCGTTCTTCATCAGATCGATCTCACCGCAACGCTTCCCGGCATAGTCGATCGAATCAAAGCTATAGCGATTCGCGGCGGGAATTGCGGCGTTGAACGCGCGGATCAACTCAATATAACGCGAGCGAAGTTCGGCGAATCCTTTATCAGATGAAAGTTCATTGATCGTCGCGATCGCGATGCGGTCGGCATAACCTTCGGAACAATTCATCGGATCGTTATCCTTCAGAAAACCTCCGCCATAATCGCGGTCGCTCATCTTGTAGAGAAAATCGACGTAGTGGCCGATCTCGTGTGCGGAGAGGATAAGCACATTGTAGTTCGCCAATACGTGCCGTTCGCTATCGTCACGGAAAAATTTGTCCTGATCGAAGTTCCCTGCCGCAAGCACCTTGCTCCAATTATCCCAGTAATCGCGAGCCTCCCGAAGGGTGACCATCCGCGAGACCTCGATCCGCACGCTGCCATTAGAATACCGATTGATGACCTCTGTATAGTCGTTGATCTTGAGCTTCAGCTTCCAGACGCCGTCCTGTGGAAACTCAACGCCACGGGCCTGATACATCTTCGTCAGATGCCAAAACATAGGCTCGGTCTCGCCCAATTCAATGTGGCCGAGAAGAACAACCGCGTCGCTTTTCGAACCGGCGAAAAGCGGGCTCACGAACGCAAGCAACAGAAATAAAAATAACGCTTTCTTAGCAGAATTGATGGGCATAACTCCGATGAATTTAAACGATTCAGAGACAAAAACAAAGGCCCGAGAGACTGAGCTCCCGAGCCTTTTTCACGAAATGAACCCATGACTAGATCTCGACCTCATCGATCTGTGCAATCTGAAATTGGGCAATATTGACAACTTAAAGTGGTCCTTATTCGACAATGATCCGAGACTGAATCCATCAGTTGATTAGTTACCAAATCAAGGGAGTCCGATTGGGATCGAGGCAAACGTCCTGTTGTCGTAACAACTCAAATTGTTTCCCGAAATGCGGCTGACAATCGCCTCGAGCACGGCTTGGTCATTTTCAAAAGTCCTCAACCAAATTGAAAAAAAGCCAATGGCCTGGATTTGTATTATTAGAAGATCAATAAACCCATTCGAATTATTGTATCCCCAATCGTCCCATTGTTTTTTCCAAACCTTTGCCCAAAGCAATGCTTCGTAACGGTATTGCCATCTCAAGTCGGTCGCTCTTGCGTTAACACTTATTTTGTCTAATCCACATAGTTTGATCGTGTTAACTGCTTTTGTACTGTCGACATTAGGGCCAACTGAAACAACTGGAACACAGCCAACCGCGTTTGGCTTGGTCGGATGATTTCTCACCACATAATCAAAGACAAGATGTGTATTCGCAACATCAGGCAGATAATGGGTTGCACTCGAAACCGGATTGTTGCTCTTAGCACGGTTGCATGGCCCACAACCTAAAAGCATATTGTCCCAATCAAGCATTGATCCCGCTGCGTGGCCCGGTTGCGGGTTCTTGGGCACCACATGTTCTACCTGTGGGCTGTCATTAAGACGCATATTACAATAGCAACAGTAGTTCCCAATCCGATCAATAAGGTCCTGCCGCCAGTCTTTGTAATCCGATACTTTTTTTGGAATCCCGTTTACGAGAGGCACGCTTCCTTTATTTATTGCTCTCATATTCCTTTCGCAGTTTGTTCATCTGTAAAAAGGCACGCAAGCCGGGGTCTGATATCTCCGATTCTATGGCTTCAAATTCTTCATTTGCTTCATCTGAGTGTTTGTACTCTTCAAGCTTTTTCAAATAATCGTCAACGCTTACTTCTTGAGCTTCATTCTCAACCGACATTTGAGAACTAACTCCCATTACGTCTTCGGCAACCTCTTTTATTGAAAGTTCATTTGGGTTGTAATCGGTGTCTTTATCTAAATTTATCAATTCGTTTGCCGAAAGACTTTGGACTATGAATGGAGAGTGGGTCGTAACGACGAACTGGATCATCGGAAACGCCTTTTTCAGATCAGAAACGATATGGCGTTGCCACACAGGGTGGATATGAAGATCCATTTCGTCGATCATTGTTACGCCTCGCGAACGCTCGATTGACTGTGCACCATAATGAGAATTTAGAACAATGCATCTGAAAGCCAATTCGGCCACTAATGAAGTGTGAGTGATCACTCCGTCACTGTGAAGACTTAACGGCAGATATTGGCTCACCTCGTCCTCAATTTGTGTCCGAATCCTCAATTCATTTCCATCGAAATCGACATCCTTGATGTAAGGAATCGCAGTCTTTAGAGTTTCAAAGAAAGCAAGCCTTGTTTCTTCGCTTTCTTTGCGTTCCTGTATCAAATAGGTGAAACTGCGCAACCAGTTGAGGTACTGGTACGACCCAAATTTCATGTCCGACCAGCTGTAATAGCCATACTTGAAAACCTCCCGGCCTTTGTAAACACCCATTGTATTCTTGGCGTTTCCGTGCAATCTGCTTGTTCCGAAAAAAGCAATGATGGGATTATCTGTTTCAATAATTCCCAGGTCGTTTACCCGCCTATACTTCTCAGAAGCGATATTGCGAATTTCACCAACGTCAGCCGCACTAGACGTTGTGCGTACCCCGTCTTTAGGAATCTGCCGTCGCCAAGGGTTTTTCAAAGGTCTCCCGTCAATGGAGCCAATTGCTTCGACGATGGTCGGTGTTGCCAACGCAAGGTGCGATTCGAAATCCATTCGTCTGATCTCGCTCTCAAAAATATGTCTTTTGTGCGCAGAGGGTATGCCTAGCAAATACGCTCCGGACGCAACACGAACAGCATGAAGTAGTGTTGATTTACCACGGCCATTAATTCCAATTATCGCGGTGAAATGAGGGTCGAATTGAAACGATTCGGATTCCGCGATGTTTCTGAAATTACTTA
>CAZXTS010000099.1:5811-10506 GCA_964643745.1 uncultured Chloracidobacterium sp. | reverse complement strand
TAGGTGAATTGCTTGTCCAATGCGGCGACCTGAAATTCTTCAGCAATATGAACCGCGTGATGACCGGGCCCGGATCAAATCTTGGGCGTGCGATGCGGCTTCGCGACAGCATGGGCACCGATTAAGCCGCAAACCCGAGTGCCGCGCTTCCTTCCGCATAAAACCCGGGCGTTCGCACCTGCGTTCGCCCTTTTCATTTCCTTGCATATACGCCGGATTTGTTCTAATATTTATTTTAATGTAAGGATTCGCTTTGGCGGGTCCTGATCTATGTTAGGAGACGAAATTTATGTCAGCAGTAGCAGCACCAAATGTGGAATTGGACGTTACCGAGGCAGCCTCGGTCGAGATCAAGAAATTCATTGACGCGGAAGACGACCTGCCGGAAACGGCCGGGCTTCGCGTCCGCGTGGTTCCGGGCGGATGTTCGGGTTTTCAATATAGCCTGAACGTTGAGGAAGAGCCGAAGCAGGGCGATTTTCTTCTTGAAAAATTTGGAATAAAGCTCTTTGTTGATATGTTCTCGGCACAATATCTGAACGGTGTCGTTGTCGATTACACATCCAACATGATGGGCTCGGGCTTCACCTTCGAAAACCCGAACGCCACCGGCGGTTGCGGCTGCGGCACGTCCTTTTCAGCGTAACCGGTCGAATAGTTTGCTTTGAAGGCTCGTCGGATCGGCGAGCCTTTTCAAATGGTGCTTGTTCTCTTCCCTGTATTGTAACGTTCGTGCGAAGTCGGCGGAATTCGGCTAAACTTGTCGGAAATGAAGCGAGTATTCTTGATCGATTCGATGTCGCACATTTTTCGTGCGTATTTTGCTCCGATGGGCGCTCGGCAGGAGCCGTTGCGGAATAGCAAAGGCCAGGTCACGCAGGCTGTGTTCGTTTTTACGAATATGCTGCGGAAGTTGATCAATGACGAAAAGCCTGATTACATTGCCGCTGTTTTCGACACCGCAGCACCGACCTTTCGCCACGATTCGTTTGCCGACTACAAAGCCAACCGCGAAGCGATGCCCGAAGACCTGGCGGCACAGCTTCCTTTCATAGTTCGAGTTTGCGAGGCATTTAATCTGCCGATCTTGAAATACGACGGGTTCGAAGCTGATGACATTATCGGCACGCTCGCCAAGAAAGCCGCCGATAAAGATATGAAGGCGGTCATTGTTTCGAATGACAAAGATCTTTGCCAGTTGGTTCGCGACCCGCACATCGTAGCAATGCGGCAAAATTCGACCAACATGAAACGCAAGGTGCCGGTCCCGGCGATCGAATGGTGCGACGAGGCTTGGGTGCAGAATAAATTCGGGCTGCCGCCATCGAAGATCATCGACCTGCTCGGCTTGATGGGCGATTCGATCGACAACATTCCCGGCGCACCGGGCATCGGCGAGAAAGGTGCATTGAAGCTTATTCTTGAATTTGGTTCAGCCGAAGAAGCGATGGCAAATGCCGAAAAGGTGACGCATAAGACATATCGCGAGAGCTTGCAAAATAATCAAGAGATCATCCGTCAGTCGCTCGAGCTGGCGACCGTTCACTGCGAAGTGCCGGTTGAACTCGATCTTGATCTTTTAAGATTCCGCGAGCCTGATCGTGCAAAGGCATTTGAGCTATTCCGAGAACTTGAGTTCAACAATCTGACGAAAGAGTTCTCGGACGCGGCAACGTTGTTTGATATGCATGGGAGCGGCGGTGACGACGGTGATTCTCCATCGAGGGCCGAACGGCAATACGATGTCATCAAGAATCGCACGGAACTCGACAAGCTGATCCGCACACTCTGGGAAAAGGAAAAGTTCTCGCTCTACGTTGATGATTCGAACGAAGGAAAATGGCACAGTTCGTTCGATAAACAGCCGCCGCTAGGCGTGGCGATTTCATACGCTCCCGGCGTTGCAGCATTTATTGATCTCGAGAACTTTGAAGGCGGACGCGATGCTGCTATTCGGCCACTGGCTGATACTTTGTCTAATCCATATCTTGATAAATCGACGCACGATTACAAAAAGAATCTCGCGGTGCTGCGAAAACTTGATATTGAGCTGACCGCCGTTACTGACGATCTGATGATCGCGTCGTATTTGCTAGACTCCGGCCGACCGCATCACGAGATCGAATTCCTCGCCCAGAATCATTTGAACGCCTACCCGACAACAGAAATACCCGAAAGCTTTTCCGCTTCAGGCTGGCAGGCCGCAACGCGTTCCGATTGGATATTTCAGCTTACGCCGATGCTTCGCAAAAAGATCTTGGCAGACGGCTTGAAACAAGTTTATTCGGACATCGAAATTCCCGTCGGGCCGATCCTTGCAGATATTGAAACCGCCGGGATGAAGGTTAATGTTGATGACCTCAACACTTTCTCGGAATTTATCTCGAAAGAACTTGCGACGCTGCAGGAAAAGATCTTCGCCATCGCCGGACGCGAATTCAACATTGGTTCACCAAAACAGGTAGGCGAAGTTCTTGCCGAACTAAATATCGCGACCGGCAAAAAAACAGCGACCGGACAGGTTTCGACAAGCAAAGATGTGCTTGCCGAACTGGCGGTCGACTACGAAATAGCTCAGTTCATCATCGATTACCGCGAGCTTGATAAATTGAAGGCGACCTATGCGGATTCGCTGCCGAAGATGGTAAACACCGACGGGCGTATTCACGGTGTTTTGAATCAAACAGTTGCGGCAACCGGTCGCTTGAGTTCCACCGAACCGAACTTACAGAACATTCCGGTTCGCACCGAGCTCGGCCAACGCATCAGAAAAGCGTTCATCCCCGAAAAAGGAAACAAGCTGATCTCGGCCGATTATTCTCAGCTTGAATTGCGAATTCTTGCACACATCACAAAAGATCCGGTAATGCTCGAAGCCTATCTGAATAACGAAGACATCCACGCTAAAACAGCCAAACTTGTATTCGGGGCAACCGACGAAAAAGACCTGAAAGAAAAGCGAAGGCTGGCGAAGATCGTTAATTTCGGAATCGCATACGCGGTCGAAGCATTTGGACTTTCGCAGCGTGTCGGCATTTCAAAACAGGAAGCTCGGAAGGTGATCGACGATTATTTTGAAACTTATAAAGGCATTCGCGCATACATGGACCGCATACCGGAAGAAGCACGCGAGAAGGGTTATGTAAAGTCACTCTTCGGACGCCGCAGATATTTTCCAGGTATCAGAGATCGCAACTTTGCCGTTCGCTCGCGTGCGGAACGCGAGGCGATCAATATGCCTATTCAAGGAACCGCATCGGACATCGTTAAGATCGCGATGATAAATGTTGCCAAGGCACTGACCGATGCGGGCCTGAAAACGAAAATGATAATGCAGGTCCACGACGAATTGTTGTTTGAAGCGCCCGAAGCCGAAGTCGCCGCAGCGACCGAGATCATCAAACGCGAGATGGAACAGGCAGCAGTATTAGATGTTCCGCTGACCGCTGAGATAGGCGTCGGTGATGATTGGATGAGCACGAAATGATCCGGCCCCACCCAGAATATGGAAAGCACTGAACGAACAAAAGTAAAACGCCTTCCGAACCGCGGTGCTTATGATCGCGAAACCATCTACGCCATTCTCGATGAGGCATTCATCTGCCACGTAGGTTTTGTCGTAAATGACCAGCCGTATGTGATCCCGACCGGTTATGCTCGCGTGGGCGACGATCTTTATATCCACGGTTCATCGGCAAGCAGGATGCTGCGTTCGCTTTCCGAAGGGGTTGATGTTTGCGTCACCGTCACGCTGGTTGATGGTCTTGTATTAGCAAGATCGGCGTTTCATCATTCGATCAATTACCGCTCGGTCGTAGTGCTTGGAAAGGCAGAACTTGTCGAAGATCGCGACGAAAAAGAAAGGGCACTTGAGGCATTTACCGAACACGTCATACCTGGTCGCTGGCCGGAGATACGCTGGCCAAACGAGCTGGAGTTAAAAGCTACGGCGGTGCTGAAACTGCCGATCGAAGAAGCGTCGGCAAAGATCCGCACTGGCGACCCCAAAGACGACGAAGAGGATTATGCTATGAATGTCTGGGCTGGTGTTTTACCGCTCCGACAGGTTCCCGGTAATCCGATTCCCGATGCGCGACTGGCCGATGGCATCGAACCGCCGAATTACATTTCCAATTACGGCTCGAATACTTAGCAAAGAGCAGTTCACTGTTTTTCAAAGATCACTCTGACCCGGTTGGTGGAGATGAGGGGGATCGAACCCCTGACCTCGTCATTGCGAACGACGCGCTCTCCCAGCTGAGCTACATCCCCACGTCGATTTTGGATTTCGGATTTGGGATTTCGGATTTGATGCCGATTCGATCGCAACCGAACAAGGCAATCCGCGGCGAATCCCATTCAATCCCCGAAACTATTGAACGCCGGCCGGGAGCAGCGAACCTTTCGGGTCCGAAACGTATGCATAGCCGTCCTCGATCTTTCCGATCATTCCGTGAAAATGAATGTCGGCACCCGAAACGACCACAACAGAATCGCCGGGGCTGACCTGTTTTTGATCGACAGGGAATTTTATGACGGTCGCGTTGCCGTTCTCGTTGGCTACGGCTTCGTATTCAAATGTTGCCGCGTCAAAGCTAAGTGTTTGTGAAAATGAAACTTCCATTATTTTTCTCCGATATTCCGAGTCTAGCCCTCAGAAAGCCTAAAGTCCAAAGTGATCGCATCGTGATCTGA
>CAZXTS010000099.1:0-5711 GCA_964643745.1 uncultured Chloracidobacterium sp. | reverse complement strand
TTCATTTGCAGCCGCCGGTGTGCCCGCGAGCAGTGGGCGTCCAGATGGACCGTAACAGCCCGAAATGTTCCGTGCGGATGTTCGATCTCGGCGATCAAAGCCCGCAGCCAGCCAAGCCGTTTTTCCGTGCCCCACATCTTGTCTTTGCCGTTGGGCAGCGGAACGGCCTGGACGTTTCGCATCGGCCATTTTGAGAACATCGCGAGCCCGTGGATAGAATTCGTGTTCTCGCCCTCTGCCATCGCCTCCACGCCGCTGCCTTTTTGCAATGCGATATAAACGGGAGCAAATGCGTAATTCAATCCCAATTCTTTCGCGATCTGCTGAGCCACAAATCGATTGCCGCTGCGGGCCATTCCATGATCGAGTTCGGTCAATAGCAGAACGTCTTTATCCTTCAAACCGTCGTGATCCTTTAGGGCATCGACGATGCCTTCATAGATGTTTCCGCGTTCAATATTCCAAGCCACAGCCGAGATGTGATCTTCCAACGCTGCTTTGTCCGACTTCGCGAACCCTTCATAGACGACCGAATTCAAGATCCGCTCGGCTTCGTCTTTGATCTCTGCGTGGATCGAGGCTGATTCAAGAGCCTTTAGCGATTCAAACTTCAGCAACTCATTAAACCGGCCGATGAGGCTGTGTTCGAGGATCGTCGGCGGATGCACCTGGTTTGAAATTCTAGGAGTCATAAAAAGATTCAGGATAACGATTTGGCCGTGAAAACAAAAATGCGGCCGCATAGACGTTATTGCGATCTTCATTCTTCAATCGGTCAACCGAAACGGCGGCGGGCGACTTCGACCTCGATGTGCGGATCAAGTACGGGCTGACTGTTTCACTTTTGTTTCAATTTTGGCAAAAGTGGGACAGGTTAAGTGCTGCTTTTTCAGCCATTTGCGGGGAAAAAATGTCTCGCTAGTCAAAATATATACCCCAAAAGGGAACGACCTTGCCCGAAATCCGCTAAGCCATTTATCGGCAATCATTTGCGGCTGCCCTTGCCGTCGCCGATTGCTTTCGGTGGCCGTGTCAGGGATCGCCGCCGTTTGATGTCCGGACTTGTCCCATTTGTCCCAATGTCCCAGGGCCCGACACGCAACGATCTGGTGGAAAATTCGTTAGCCTGCGCGTCGGCAGGGCGCACACTTCGCGGAGGAATTTTGAACGCAGATTTAGCGGATGGGGCGGATTTACGCGGAATATCGGAGAAGATTTGGGTTTTTCAATTTGAAATCTCAGATCTGAGATCGCGAATCCAAAATCCAAAATCCCTTTCCCAAACCCAGCGTTGGGACACACAAATATACGGATATTTTTAACGCAGAGACGCAGAGACGCTAAGGCCGCTAAGAGAAGTGCAGAGTTCAAGCTTTCGCTTGCCGCAATTTCAAAGATCATGCCCGCGAGATGCTCAGGGCCCGTTTTGTTTTCTATCAGCAATGACCGGCCACGAATAGCAGTTAGCGCAGTTGGTTGCATTTGGCGCAGTTGGAATAAATGTTGAAGTTGGAATGAAAAAAAATGCTGCGTAGGAAAATTTCTTGAATCAAACGTTCCCGGCTCTGCTGCCCTATTTGCCAAAGTGCCGTGCTTTTCAGGCCGATGCTCTCTATTTATCGCGGCCCGGCCGAAACTTATCGCGGCGAAACCTGGTCAGTCGTCGTATCTTTCTTTGGCCGGAGCGACGGCGAGGAAGTCGTCGCAGATCCGTTGGGAATATGTGTCGAGCAGTTCCATTACTCGATCGCGTTTTGGCGAATAGAAGATCAGGCCGACGTGCTTTGGTTTATTGACGCGATAGACGATCTCTTCGTCGGTGTAATGCGATGTATCGGCGTGTTCGTCCTTTGACAGCGCGAGAGCGACGCCTGCATATTCGCTTCTGAGCTTTGGCGGCTGATATGGGTTTTCATCGTCTGCGATCGAAAGTTTTGCCCATTCGCGCCACAGATTGAAACCGCAGGCATGTTCTAAAACATTTGCGATATATGCACCGCCCACGCGGCAGGCGACCTCAAGTAGATAAAACTTGCCGTCCACGCTGCTGCGGATGAACTCGCCGTGGGTCACGCCATTTTCGTATGAAAAAGCCCTAAGGAGTTTGGCGTTCAGCTTTTCGAGTTCCTTGCGTTCCTTAGATCCGTATTCGACGATCGACGTTGTAAACACACCGCCATAATGGGTTACGGAAAAAGGCGGACGGCCGTATTGGCTAACGCCGGAGCAGATAACCTTACCGTTGCTGACGACCGAATCGACGTGGAACACATCGCCTTCGATAAACGTTTCGATCAGGAATTGCGACGGATGATCGCGCCAATTGTTGCGGCTGTCCAGATCGGTAAGAACGTCCCATACCTGACCCTCTTCGTCACATTTTCTGATGCCAAATGCCGAGACCTCGTGCCGCGGTTTTACGATCACGGGCATTTCGACTCGCTGGAGAAAATCGTTGATCGTGACCGCACTTAGCGGACACACATACTCGGGACATGCGATGCCTGCGGCGGCAGCGATGTTGCGCATCGCATATTTATCGCGGAAACGGATCGTATGCGAGAACGTCATTCCGCCAAGCTGAAGGTGCTCGCGGGCGCGGGCGGCGGTCGTAACGTCGAACTCGTCGAGCCCGACCACACGATCTATCTTTCTGTCGCCGGCGATGTTCGTGACGGCACGAACATAATCGTCCATCGAGGCGTCGTTCTCGACCGTTCGGATGTCGTTCAAAGCGGTCCACATCCAGGGTTCGTCAACCAGTTTTTTGCGCGTGACAAGCGTTACGTGCCAATCGGCATTCTGGCATTCTTCAAGAAATTCGTTCCCTTTTTGTTCGCTGGCTATGCAGACGATGTGCTTTTTCATTTGTGAATTTCAGATGTTGAATCTGAGATCTGAGATCGAGAAAAAACTAAGGTCTCCTAAAATAGCTGTCAATGCTCCAATCGCCGGAGCCTTTTAAAAAATAAGCGAGTGCGATGAAAAGAAATAAGAATGCCTTTTCCTGTGCCGCAAATGGATCAGCGGCGTGAACGCCAACAAGTGCGACAAGCATTGTGGCCCCAATGAAAAAGCTGGACAGACGCGTGAAAAGCCCCAACGCCAGCAAGATGCCGCCGGCGAATTCTGACAAGGCCGCGGCCCATGCAAAAAATGCGGGAGCGGGAAATCCCATCTGTCCCGCACGGCTGATAAGGCCTTCGCCCGGCGGCAATTTTGACGCCCCGTGGCCGAACGCCATTGCGATGCCGGCAAATATCCGCAGCAGCGCCGAACCGGCATTCGCCGCATAGGACATTCCGCTCTCACCGCCGAAAAGGATCTTGTTTAGCATTAGCTATTCTCCACGATAGGTTTATTTTGTCGTAAAAGAATGGCACAATTCGAAGTTAAAGACAACATTCCGTTGAACTTGGATCGGGTTCGAAACGTAGGTAAATAGGGGATTTAATGGGCGATATCAACATAGCCGTACTGGTCAGCCACCTGGTGATGTTTCTTGTGGTGCTGCTGATGGCGGTGTCAATTCACGAGGCCGGACACGCATGGATGTCATGGAAATTTGGCGACGATACGGCATTTATGCTCGGCCGCGTGACGCTAAACCCGGTCGCACACACCGACCCGATCGGCACGCTGCTGATACCGATACTTGCGTTTACATTTGGGGCGGTGGGCGGGGCTCTCGGCTCCATTCCGTTGATCGGCTGGGGTAAACCGACGCCTGTAAACCCGCGAAATTGGACGAATTATAAACTGGCGAATGTGATGGTCTCGATCGCGGGCATCGGAGCGAATCTTATTCTGGCGATGATCGGATTTATTATTTACAAGACTCTTCTTGAGACGGGCACGATCAATGCGGGAAACGTTTCGAGCGGAATCGTTCAGCCGCTGACCATATTCCTGAACTATTTGATAATGCTGAATGTCTCGCTGGCGGTCTTTAATCTGCTGCCTTTTCCGCCACTCGACGGCAGCAAGGTGCTTTCAACATTTCTGCCCGATAGCTTTCAGCCGATCTTTGAGATGCTCGAACAGTTCGGGTTTATGATCCTGCTGCTGCTAGTTTATATGGGCGTAATAGGATTTATTATCCGGCCGTTTTATACGCTCGTGCGATACTTACTCCTTACGCCTTGGTTTTGATCTATGCCTATAGTTTTTGAATCCAACGGATTTAAATTTTTCTTCTTTTCGAACGAAGGCGATCCGCGTGAGCCGATTCATATTCATGTCAGAAAAGAAAGAAATTTGGCAAAGTACTGGCTCGAACCTGAAGTACATCTGGCCAGTTCATTTGGCTTTTCGGCAGTAGAGCTTAACAAGATAAGGAAGATTGTTGATAATAGAAAGTCTGAGATAGAGGTTGCCTGGAATGAACACTTTAACTCTTGAACCGTTGGCGACAGAAGTTTCTTTTGATGCAGACAACATGTGGGTTCAGTTGTCCGACGGTCGGCGTTTGGGTGTGCCTCTAGCTTATTTTCCGCGGCTTGCAGGAGCGACGCCGGCACAGCGGAAGAAATATTTGATCAGCGGCGGGGGTGTGGGATTGCATTGGGACGAACTCGACGAAGATATTTCGGTCCCGGCACTTCTCGCGGGCAGTATGGATCAAACCGTTCGGACAAAGGCTCCAGTGAAGAAGGCCGCATAATTTCCTTCCGTTTATCGTCAAATGAAAAAGCGTATTTTCAGCGGAGCTCAGCCCACGGGCCAGCTTCATATAGGTAATTATCTCGGTGCTCTCAAGAATTGGGCGGCGTTGCAGGAGACCCACGAAAGCATTTTTTGCATCGTAAACCTGCACGCGATAACGCTGCAACAAGACCCGGCTGCATTGCGTAAAGCTACGCTCGATCTCGCACGTGTTTATCTCGCCGCCGGGATCGATCCGGCGAAATCCACGATCTTTATTCAATCTGACGTTCCCGAACACGCCGAACTCGCCTGGACGCTTTCGTGCATCGCGAGAATGGGCGAACTTGAGCGAATGACGCAGTTTAAGGACAAATCACAGAAAGCAAACGTTCATGTTAATAATCCGGCAAAATATATAAAGCTAGCAAAAGAGTTCGAACTCAAATCATACGGGCTTAACGAGGAGAATATTGAAGATTCTTATTACGTTTTCTTTGGGCGAGCAATCGAAAAGGCAGCACCTCGGTTGTTAACGGCTGGAACTAATTTAGAAAAATTAGAGGCAGTTGTTAAAGCCTTTGAGGAAGTTGATCGCGAGAATGCCCAACGTGCGGGCGTTGGTTTGTTCACATATCCGGTTCTGATGGCTGCGGACATTCTGCTTTACCAGACTGACCTCGTACCGGTCGGGCAAGATCAGAAACAGCATCTCGAACTTACGCGCGATCTTGCGGAAAGATTTAACCGAGATTACGGCGAGACTTTTAAGGTGCCTGAACCCTACATTCCAAAGGCCGGTGCGAGCATAAAATCGCTGCAAGACCCCGAAAAGAAGATGTCGAAATCGGACGAAAACGCTAACGGTTCGATATTTCTGCTCGACGATCCCGACACGATCACAAAGAAAATAAAACGTGCGGTCACAGATTCCGGCACCGACATCACGTTCGATGAAACGCGGCCCGCGATCACAAATCTGCTGACGATCTTCCAATTGCTGACTGGCAAGACCAGCGAAGAATGCGTCGCACATTTTGCAGGTAAAGGCTACGGCCACTTCAAGA
>CAZXTS010000098.1:0-10564 GCA_964643745.1 uncultured Chloracidobacterium sp. | reverse complement strand
GTCGATGCACTCGGGCTCCAACGTGGCGAGCGAAGAAAGGTCCGGGCACAGAAGAACTTGCCGCTTATTTCGTTGGTTGGTTATACGAACGCCGGTAAATCAACGCTGCTAAACGCATTGACTCAATCGGACGTCTATGCCGAAAAGAAGATGTTCGCGACGCTCGACCCGACCTCGCGGCGTTTGCGGCTGCCGTATGACCAGGAAGTGATCATCAACGATACGGTCGGATTTATAAGAGATCTGCCGAAGCCGCTGGTCGCTGCTTTTCGTGCGACGCTGGAAGAGATATCGGACAGCGATCTGCTTGTTCACGTGGTCGATGCTTCGAACCCAAGAGCGATGCAGCAGATCAAATCGGTGGACACGATCCTTAGTGATCTGGAGTTAGATAAAATACCGCAGATCGTTGTTCTCAACAAGGCGGATCTGATCTCTGAGGACGAAATTGAAACGCTGCGGAGGGAACTCACGCTTGACAAGGAAGTTGAGAGCGTGGCACTTTCAGCTATTCAGCGTGAAACGCTCCGCCCGCTCGGCGAACGGATCGGCCTGCGAATGAAGGACCCTGTGCGTGAGGCTGAGTTGGCTGCGGTCGTTAAATGAATAAAAGATCACCGAACAACACTTCGCAAATTTTGAAGCGGCTCACGCAGTATTATGAGTCGGCGCTCAAGCCCCTTCAGCGCGTGAGCGCAGGGCAGCGCTTTTGGATCGGGTTTGCATTACTTTCGTTGACGACGACGATACTCATTTTCAATCCGTTTTGGCGAACCGGTGACACGGGTTATCGGGTCAATGATATTGCACGCGAGGCAATAATTTCGCCGGCAGACATATTTTATACAGATGAAGAGGCAACGGCCGAAGAACGGACCGCTGCCGCGAGCCTTGTCTTGGCAATATTTTCGTTTGAACAAAGACGAGCAGATGAGGCGGTACAAGGATTTCGAGCGTCATGGGAGGCACTTCATCGACAGGCTGATTCGGCATCAAACGCAAACCGAGGAAACACGAACACAAGCTCAACTGCGCGTTGGACCGGCTCCGAGGGCGAAGACCTTGGACCGATCTTTACTTCAAGGCTATTTACCACGAATGAGCTCGATTCCGTCACGCGTGTGTTGCGCGAAAGCGCCGCGGGCGACATCTTTGGTGATCAAGATGCTCAATATCTTCAGGGAGAAATAGAACTGCATGATCGGCAGCGGCCATCGGATGTTCCACGCAGGGTTATTAACCCACAGTCATCAATGACCTCGCTTTCGCAGGCTCGAGCGGGTCTTCGCACCGGCCTATCGCAGATCAGAAGCCTTTCGGAGAAGGAATCTGCCGCCTTTTTTGCAGCGACCGCGCCGTTTGTTCAACCGAGCGTTATTTATGACGCCTCGGCTACCGAACGTGCACGAAAGAACGCCGAGTCTAATGTTCCCCAAGTTAGCGTTTCGCTCAAACGCGGTGAAAATATCGCTTCGTCGGGCGACCGGATCACGCCCGAGATAATGTCGAAGATCACGGCTATAAAAAGTTATAGCAGCGATACGAGACAGATCAACCGATTTCTCGGCTTGTTGGTGCTTATAACCGCACTGTTCTGGGCTGCCTGGAAGTTCATCGAACACCGAGGGATCGTTCCGCGTTTGGCTCTATCTGAACAAAAGACATTCGCGTTGTTCGGTTTTATCGTTTTGTCGCAAACTGTTGTAATGGTCGCATTCTTTCAACTTGCCGACTTTACCGCATCGCAAAACGTAAGGCCGCCAATGAATGACCCGACGCTTTGGGCATTCGCAGTTCCGGTCGCTTTCGGAAGCCTTTTGATGACGTTGCTTGCCGATCGAAGAACGGCGCTATTTACAGGCGTTTTTCTTGCATTGATCGCCGGTTTTATGGCGCCTCGAGGACTTGAGTTCGTTGTCTATACGACTATCGCCTCGTCGGTAGCAGTTTACGGGATCGGCCGTTATCGGAGCCGCCAAACAATAACCGTGGCCGGCGCGTTGGTAGGCATCACGTGTGCGGCGATGGCGATCGCGGTTATCGCTTTTTCACAGCAGCCTTTCATTCTGAATACGATCTTGTTGGCGGTTGCGTGCGGTTTGGCGAGCGGGATAATTACTGCGGCGATAACAGCCGTATTTATGCCGATCTGTGAATCGATGTTCGGTATATTGACCGATGTGAAATTGTTAGAACTTTCGAACGCGGATCTTCCGGCACTTGGTCAACTTGCAATGCGTGCGCCGGGAACAAATCAACATTCCCATGCAGTTGGTCAATTGGCTGAAGAGGCGTGCCGTGTCGTCGGTGGAAATGCGCTGCTATCGAGAATCGGAGCTCTGTATCACGATATTGGCAAATCCGCCGCGCCCGAGCATTTTGTAGAGAACCAGTTGGGTAAGAATCCGCACGATAAATTGAAGCCCGTGCAGAGTGCGAAGATCATCATCAGTCATGTGACCTATGGTGTGAAGCTGGCAAAGGAAATGGGATTGCCGCAGCGGATAATCGACTTTATCCCACAGCACCACGGCACACGGACGCTTCATTATTTTCTCAAAAAGGCTCAGGCAGAAGCACGCGAGTCCGACGAGATATCGGAAAATGATTTTCGCTATCCCGGCCCGAAACCGCAATTCCGCGAAGCCGCGATAATGATGATCGCCGATAGTTGTGAGGCGGCGGCCCGCTCGCTTGCGGAACCAAACCCGGAGAATATTCGGTTTATCGTTACAAAGATAATCGATGCGATCTTGCAGGACGATCAATTGGATGATTGCGACCTGACGCTGCGGGAATTGACGCAGATCCGGGAAGCGATGATCCGGTCATTGATCGCGATCTATCATTCACGCGTAGACTATCCCGGATACACTCCACCGCAATCCGGATCGTTCAAAGTTGTACCGGCAGAATTGGACAGCGAGGAGCGAGGAATGAAATACAAAGATCCAGCAGATATTCCGGTTTCTCCGGGCGGTGAGATAGAAGACGAGGCATTTTTGAGTCGAGAGAAGGCAAATGGGAAGACTGCCAGTTCCGAAGGGTAATTGCGGCTTCGCCTTTAGGAATTTAATGGGTGAATTCGCTGATCACTCGCCCTCGTTGATCAACTCTTTGAGTTCTTTTCCTGGTTTGAAATAGGCAACGCGCTTGGCTGGAATGTCGACCGCCTCACCGGTCTTTGGATTTCTGCCTTTTCTCGAATTTCTTTCACGGACACGAAAGCTCCCGAACCCCCGCAATTCGATCTTTTCACCATCGTTCAGCGTCTGAATAATGCTGTCAAAAACGATATCGACCAATTGCTCGGCATCTTTCTTGGTAAGATCGGCTTCGATCGCTACTTTTTCTACGAGGTCAGCTTTTGTCATTTTTTCTATTCCTCAAAGTGATCAGCCTTCACAACCTCAAAAATCTATGCGGCCTTTTCTTCAGACTCTTTCTCTTCTTCCGCTTCGGGAGTGTCACTTTCGGCAGTCTCGACTACTTGATCCGTTCCACTTTCCTGAACCTCTTCGACAGCCGCTTCCGGTTCCGAGGGCGAGGCTTCAATTTCAACTGTAGTCTCCGCAGTCTCCTCAGCATCGCTGGTCACCGGAGTTTCAGAGGCTGCCTCTGTCTCCGGTGAACCTGTTTCGACATCTGCGGTTTCGGTCTCATTTGAAGGTTCATCCGAAGACTCTTCAGCAGGGGCAGCAGCCTCGGCATTTGCCTCAGCTTCTGCTGCTGCAGCCGCCTCGCGCGCGGCTGTTTCCTCGTATTCTCTGCGAGCCTGTTCCTTCTTAAGCCGTTTCGCCTCTTCTTTTTCTTCCTTGGTCATTTCGGGCTTGCTTTCGACTTCTTCGCCCTTCATGAGATTCGCAAGCTCGCCGAGCGAAGCCATCCCGCCCTTTGCCTCAGATGAGAATTGTCGAGCGTCAATGATCGGCTCGCCCTCCTTGCCTACGGCGCGGTATGAAAGTCCGATCTTCTGGTCCTCGTTCTCGATCCGCAGGATCTTAAAGTCGAGTTCCTGACCAAGCTGGACCACATCTTCCGGTTTTTCCACTCGTTCTTCTGAAAGCTCGGAAATATGGCAAAGCCCTTCGAGCCCTTCGCCAAATTCAACGAAGACGCCAAAGCTGGTAAACCGGGAAACCTTACCGCGTACCGTATCGCCAGGCCTGTGCGTTGCAATAAATCCTTCCCATGCACTAGGTGTAAGATCCTTCATCGATAGGGAAAGCCGCTGCCCGGCCGAATCGATGTGCGTGATTATGGCTTCGACATCCTGATCCTTTTTAAGGAGTTCTTTCGGATGCTTAAGCTTTTTCGCCCAGGTAATGTCTGATACGTGAACCAGCCCGTCAATTCCATCTTCGATCTCAACAAAGGCTCCAAAATCCGTAAGATTCCGAACTTTGCCGCGGATCTTCGACCCCACCGGATAACGTTCATGGATCGAATCCCAGGGATTTTCCTGAAGCTGCTTCATTCCGAGGCTTATCCGCTTATCGACGGTATCGACGCCAAGTACCTGTACTTCAACTTCGTCGTCCTTATGAAATTGCCGTTTTGGACTTGCAGAACGTTTTGCCCATGAAATTTCCGAAACATGGACGAGCCCTTCAACGCCGGATTCGAGCTCAACAAATATACCGTATTCCGTAACTGAAGAGATCTTGCCTTTGACCTTGGAATTCACCGGATATACTTCGATCACGGTCGTCCAGGGATCCGGCTGCAGCTGTTTGTAGCCTAGCGATATCTTTTCCTTTTCGCGGTCCAGTTTTAGTACCTTTACCTGAATCTGCTCACCGGGCTTAAAGGCATCGGCAGGATTTGCTATCCGGCCCCATGACATATCGGTAACGTGCAAAAGGCCGTCAATGCCGCCAATATCAACAAAAGCACCATAGTCGGTCAGGTTCTTGATCGTCCCTTCAACAACATAGCCAACATCTATCGACTCAAGCGTCTTTGATTTTTGTTCGTTAACCTCAACGTCGGTAATGACCTTTCTAGAGAGGACAATGTTGTTCCGACGGCGGCTAAACTTGATGATCTTCGCTTCGATCTCTTCGCCAATGTAAGTGTCGAGGCCACGGATCGGGCGCGAATCTATTTGGGAGCCCGGCAGGAAAGCCTCGACTCCATAAAGGTCCACTTTTAACCCACCCTTGGTCTTGTCCACGATCTTGCCGCGAACGACCGCTTCGTTGCGATACGCCTCTTCGATGTCATTCCACATCTTTCGGCCAACGGCGTCCACGCGGGACAGTATCGGCGGAGCGTCCCCGGAATGGATACTTTTGATGACCACTTCGACCGTGTCGCCAATGGTGATCTGACCATCAATATCTCCGTTGAACTCATCAGATGGGATAACGCCTTCGCTCTTATAGCCGAAATCCACTAAAGCCCCGTGATCCGAAACCCCGACTACCTTTCCCTCTACGAGTTCGCCTGCATGGAATACGGTCTGTTCCTGTTCGAACTGTTCAAGGATCGCGCCGAAATCGATCTCGCCCGATACATTTGGATCCGATGTAGAACTAGCGTTCGCAGCCATTACCGGTGCTGCTGCTGTTTCTTGCTTAACTGCTTCATTGGGAGCCGAAGACTCGCCGGTGTTCGTTTCTTCGGTCTCGTTTGTTGCCTCTGTTGTCATTTAACTCTGGTTTGTTGTTCCTTTTATTTAATACGTAGAAAACTATACTTGATCCATCGGCTAGATATCGACCTAGCCTGATGGGTTTGATCCGCTCGATATTACGTGGATCGCGGCTTAGTGCCGCTGTCGGATCCAAGCTGACCTGATAGCCGAAAACTGTTGACTTGATTAGACTTTCTATTCGGTACCATCGTTCGGATAAAACTAAAATTTACACGCGAAGTGCTTGATATGTCAAGACTTTGCCGTCGAATATGGCTTCAGATCGGGATCATTTCAATTAAAATGATGCGCAATCGTTCGAATTCTCAAAGTTTTTGTCGGTTGGGGGCGAATGATAGGGTTATAAAATTGTTGGGCATGGAAAAATGGCCGGGACTCCATTTGATTTTAATGGGAATGGAAAGGAACGGTTATCAGTGTTGCGGTATTTTATCCCGACCCGTTAATTGGCTGCTTTGGTGTTACAAATTGATCTTCCTTTCGTGGGATTAAACTTGTTGACCGTGAGTGTGTATTGCGTTAGACTTTCAGTAGGCGTATCCCTGCGCTCCACCCTCCGATGCCCCAGAAACGTTTTAAAATCAGTCTTGTTTACTTCGTCGTCTGCGCTCTCTTCTTGGTAGGGCTCGTGCCGATAGTCCTTGTCGGATGGTTTCTTGCGGGACGAAGCGCGACGGAACTTCGAGCGGTCGAGAACCGATACCAGATACAGTTGGTACAAGAAAAGGCCCGCCAGATCGAAATGTTCGGTCAACGATATCGGGGGATGGTAACAGGCCTTGCCGAGGCGTTCGCCCTCGCGAACGACGAACAGATATTTGCATCTCCTCAGACCGACCAGCAGCTGAGCAAAACATTGCGGGACAATCCCGATGTATTGGCTCTTTTTGTTAGGCCGCTCAATATGGAGTCTCTTGCATTGTATCGTCCGGGAAACATAGCTCGGCAGGAAATAGATTCGATCGCTGGAAAGGTGATCGATACGATGTCGGACCAAGGCCTGAACATAGGCGAACCACAGGTCCTTTCGTCGGGCGGCGAACCGGTGATCACATTTTCGGCCCCCGTTAAGGTCGGCGAGACGCGCATAGCTTCCGTAGTTGCAATTGTATCGCTCAGTCAGATCGGACGTGACGTAGTCGGCATGGACCAGACCTCGGAAAGCGATCTGTGGCGGTCCGGGTTGCCGATCGTCTTTGTGGTCGATACTTCGGGACGTGCCGTTTTTCATCCGGACTCGGCGTTGGTCAAGGATCGGCGGCCTCTTTCTCATTTGAAGATCGTCGAGGAGTGGCGAAGCAGTTATGAACAGTTTCAATCCGGGCTAGTACCTTTTGTTGCGGAGTTTGAAGGCGGTTCGCACGAGATGATCGGAGCTTATTCGACGGTAACTATCGGCCCGAAGAGCCAATTTGGTGTTCTTACCATGCAGGATGAATCCCGCGCCCTTGCATCTGTAGGTGAAATGCGGACGCAGACCTGGTTAATAAGCCTTGGGTTTGCTTTGCTCGCCCTTTTGATCGGATCGATCGCAACTCGTTCGCTGACAGCTCCTATATTGAATCTTTCCGCTGCCGCTGAGAAGATCTCGGGCGGTGATCTAAGCACACGTGTAGAAGCTCAAAATATTACAGAGATCGGGACCCTCGGCGAATCGTTCAATACGATGACCGACAAGCTCGAAGAACACATCGCAAAGCTTGCGAAGGCGGCGGCGGAGAACCGTGAACTTTTTGTCGGCACCGTTAAGGCACTCGCGGCCGCTATCGACGGTAAGGACAAATACACCCGAGGACACTCCGAGCGGGTCGCGCGGATCTCGGTCGCTATCGGAAAGCAGCTAAATTTGGATGAAAACGAGATCGAAACTCTGCGGATAAGTGCATTGCTCCATGACGTGGGCAAGATCGCCATTGACGACAGCATCCTCAAGAAACCGGCTGCTTTGACAAGCGAAGAATTCGAGATAATGAAGACCCATCCGGTCAAGGGCTACAAGATAATGTCGCAAATTCCGGCGATGAAGGACTTTTTGCCAGGGATGTATATGCACCATGAAATGGTCAATGGCGAAGGCTATCCGCAGGGGCTTACCGGTGAACATATCCCGATGCAGGCGAAGATCGTTTCGGTTGCCGATACGTTCGATGCAATGACGATCGACCGGCCATATTCCAAAGGAATGCAATTGGACCAAGCCCTGGACCGGATCCGGCAATTGGTCGGTACGCGCTACGATGGTTCTGTCGTCGAGGCACTTATTAGAGGCTGTAATGCCGGTGAGATCGGTCGAGGTGTCGTCCAGTCCATGGCGGCAGCCGAAAAAGCAGGCGAGAAGCCGGTCAACGTAGGTGTCGCAAGCACACTTCGCACGACATACAATCCTGAAGACCCGAACGACAATTCAAAAATGGTCCCGCCAGTACCTGCCATCATTGCCCGGCAAGACGATCTTTCTAAATAAAGTTCCGGTGCTTCTCCACCGTTTAAGATCGCGCGTTGTTTGACGCGCGATATTTTTTTATACTCGGTAGTTTCACGCTTTGCCGTGATCATATATGGCATTATTTTGGCGACGCAATAAAAACGATAAGTTCAGTTCATCAGTTCTCGGGCTCGATAAGTCTATAGAGGAGCTAAAAGAACAGGAAGCCGCGGTCGAACGCGAATTGGGTGTACGGTTCTCAAAAGCGATAGCTAAGACGCGCGATTCGATAAACACACGGCTTGATACGATCTTTGAAAGCCGAAAACAGATCGATGAAGCATTGCTCGATGAATTGGAAGAGCTGCTGATATCGACCGATATCGGCGTTCAAACGACAATGCAGGTTCTGGAAGCTGTTCGGAAAGGAATTTCACGTCAGGAGATCAACGACCTTGAGGCTCTCAAGCGTGTGATGAAAGACGAGCTTCTGGACATTCTGCAGCATTCGAAAGACCTTGGGGTCGCGTCTGAGACCGCGATCGAAGAATCGATCAAGCCTTATGTTCTAATGGTCGTCGGGGTGAACGGTGTTGGGAAGACCACAACTATCGGCAAGCTTTCACAGCGGATAAAGAATGAGGGAAATGAGGTAATGATCTGTGCGGCCGATACGTTCCGCGCCGCGGCCTCTGATCAGCTTGAGATATGGGCGGACCGTGCCGGGGTTCCGATCATTCAGCAGAAACAGGGAACCGATCCGGCAGCGGTTTTGTTTGATGCACTCCAGTCTGCGAAGTCGAGGAATGCGGATGTGCTGATCGTTGACACGGCAGGCCGTCTTCACAATAAAGCGAATCTGATGGCCGAGTTAGAGAAAATGAAGCGCATCGCCGGACGCGAGGTGCCGCAGGCCCCACATGAAACTTTGCTTGTTATTGACGCGGTAACGGGTCAAAATGGGCTGGAGCAGGCCCGCCAATTTACAAAGGTCGCGAACGTGACCGGCATCGTCCTAACAAAACTGGACGGCACAGCGAAAGGCGGCATCGCCGTCGCGATCGCTAAAGAACTCAGTTTGCCGATTCGTTACGTCGGCATCGGCGAACAGGTAAATGACCTGATGGTCTTCGACCCGGAAAGCTACGTTAACGGTCTTTTTGAATAGATGTCCTACAAAGAGAAAGATATTAAATTGACCGCCCGTTCGCTCGATCTTGCATCGGCTGGCATCGGCAAAGTTTCTCCGAATCCACTGGTTGGCTGCGTTATAGTTTCCAAAAGCGGCGAGGTTGTCGGCGAAGGGACATATCTGGCGGAGAATGTAACACACGCCGAAGTCCTTGCGTTGGAGCAAGCAGGTGAAAGGGCAAAAGGTGGAACAGCGTATGTTTCGCTCGAACCTCATGATCATCATGGCAAAACGCCGCCATGCACCGAGGCTTTAATAAATGCCGGGATCAAGCTTGTCGTCGTCCCGATCGAAGACCCTAACCCATTGGTTTCAGGCCGCGGTTTTGATCGGCTTCGTGCGGCGGGAATTGAAGTTGTTACCGGTATTCTAGGGGACGAAGCATCGCGGTTGAACGAAAGATTTATCTGCTGGCATAAAATGAAAAGACCATTTGTTCACCTAAAACTTGCTATTTCGCTTGATGGACGGATCTCGTTAAGAGACAGTGTTTCGACGGCGTTGACCGGTGAAGCTGCCTTGAAAAGGGTTCACCAACTTCGTCACGAACACGATGCGATCCTTATCGGCGGCACGACAGCGTTCGTAGATAACCCATCGCTTACTGACCGCAGTGGCTTGCCGCGGCGGCGTCCATTGGTCCGCGTCGTCCTGGATAACCGGCTACGTCTTCCGTGCGATTCGAAACTGGCCTCTACCACCGATGAAGCTCCGACGCTCGTGATGACCAACTGCATCGACCCCGAACTGACAGAACCGCTGATGAAATGTGGTGTAGAGGTCGTTCCGGTCGAACGCGGTGCCCGAAATCTTGTCGGCGTGTTAGAAGAATTAAGGCGACGAGAAATTCAGAGCGTTTTGGTAGAAGGCGGCACCGCTGTCGCCGGAGCTTTTATTGACGCGAGGCTTGTCGACAAGGTCACACTTATGATCGCCCCAATAATCATCGGGGGCAACACCGCTCCGGTAGCGATCGGTGGTGACGGTGCCGAAAGCCTGGCAGAAGCTCTACGCCTGACGAATATCTCTATTGACCGTCATGCCGACGACATCGAGCTGACGGGCTATCCGGCACTGTCCGCCTAACCACTATGCCCACTGGCCGAAAAGCACCTTTCGCAAAGCGCTCGCTAGGCCAGAACTTTCTCGTCGATCAGAACTACATAAAAAAGATAATTGATGCGGTAGATGCGTGTCCGGACGATACGATAATCGAGATCGGTCCGGGACGCGGCGCGATAACCGAGCAGCTAGTTGAGAGCGGTGCGAATGTAATTGCGATTGAATT
>CAZXTS010000097.1:0-10732 GCA_964643745.1 uncultured Chloracidobacterium sp. | reverse complement strand
AAGAGATCGAACTGCTCTTGACCGATCTTGCGAAAGACAATCCGGCCTTCTTGAAGCGTTTTGCGGATAATCCGGAAATGAAGAAGGAACAGCTTGATAATCTTCGCGAGCTGTTCGCCCTCGCGAGCGGCGCAAAGTCGGAAGGCTTGACTAATGATCCAACCAATAAGATGGAGCTCGACAACATTCGAGCACAGGTAATTGCGGTGAATTATGACCGCGAGATCAATAAAGATAAAGGGCCGATGCCACCGTTTGGATTTATCGACGAGGCACGTGTGAATGCCTTTTATGATTCAGCACCTCCGGCCGATGCAGGCTTTTTTGATAATTTGAAAAGCAAGATCGGACTCGGAAAACGCGACAATGAAATGGCGTTTCAGCGTTTTTTGGATTCGAAGATCGGTTTGATGAAGGCCCAGAACCCGGAGATGGCCGACCGTGAGATCTCTGAAGAAGAGCGCAAGCAGGCACGTGATATCTTTGCGAAGATCGAGATCTACAAGGAGGAGTTTCAAAACAAAGCTTCGTCCGGAGAGCTAGATCCGACGTTCAAAAAGAAGGTCGATCTGCAGGTTAAGTTACAGCAGGCTCAATTTCTTGCCCGTATTTATTCGGAAAAAACCAAGGAACTGTTAAAAGTAACTGACGAAGAACTTGCCGCGTTCGTTGCTGAGAACCCGACATATAGCGGAGCTGAAAAGCGAACGAAAGCAGAGGAGATCCTTGCCCGTGCTAAGAATGGAGAGGATTTTGCTGCCCTTGCTAATGAGTTTTCGGAAGATCCGGGTAACAAGAATCCTGAAGGAAAATTACAGGGCGGATTTTACCCCAATAACCCGAAGGGACGCATGATGCCTGCATTTGAACAGGCAGCCTTGGCGCTTGAGCCCGGACAGATCGCTCCTGAATTGGTCGAAACCGATTATGGTTTCCACATTATAAAGCTCGAACGAAAGGGTGTGACCAAGAACGAGGCCGGTAAGGAAGAAGAGACCTATGATGTGCGGCACATTCTGATATCGACCTCGGTTAAAGATCCTGACAATCCGATGGCTCGTGAAATGCCTGCAAAGATGCTCGCCCGCCAGAAGCTTGAGGAAAAGAAGCAGAAAGATCTGATCGATGGTTTGATCGCGAAGAACGGTGTTCAGGTTCCCGATGATTTTGATGTTCCTGAGGTTACCGATCAACAGATCGAAGACGCGATGAAGAAACAGCGGGAAGAAATGGAGAAGATGCAGGGCGGACCCGATGGCCCCGGAGGTCCGGGCGGTCCTGGAGGTGCTGCTCCGCCTCCACCGCCGGCAGCTGAACCGGCCGAGCCGAAGAAATAAGATGATGGAGATCGGTGATTATCGGGTTGAAATAGTTCCCGACACTGAATTTAGGTTAGACGGAGGGGCGATGTTCGGAGTCGTCCCTCGCGTTTTGTGGGAACGCGCTTGTCCGCCCGATGAACTAAACCGGATCAAGCAGCAGATGAACTGTGTCTTTATAGACACCGGTAAAGAAAAGATCCTGATCGAAACCGGCATCGGCGAAAAATGGTCTGAGAAAGAAACAAAGATCTACGGCATTTTCCGCGAAAAACCTTTCGCCCAAACCCTTTTCGAGAAAACAGGTTGCACGCCCGATGACATTACGATCGTCATAAACACCCATCTCCATTTCGACCACGCCGGCGGAAACACGATTAGCAGTGGCCTGTCGTCGGTGGCCGGTGGTCAGTCAGAACCGCCTGCGTTAGCGGGCGGCCAGTTCGCTGAAAACTCAGCCCGTCCGCAATTTGAGAATGCCCGATACCTAGTTTCCAAACGCGAACTCGAACACGCAGAATCGCCGCATGAACGCGACCGGGCGAGCTATCTGCCGGAGAACTGGCGGCCGATGATCGAGACCGGCCAGCTCGAGGCGATGCACGACGATTACGAACCCATTCCCGGCCTAAAGCTCCAGACCGTTCGCGGACATTCGGAGACAATGCAGACCTGGCGGCTCAACCGCGGCGGCAAAACGATGTACGGATTCGCCGACCTCATCCCAACTCGACACCACGTCCCGCTCCCATGGATAATGGGCTACGATCTTTACCCGACAGAAACACTTGCATTCAAGAAAGAAGTGTTACCGCAAGCGGTCGAAGAAAAATGGATATGTCTTTTTTATCACGATTTTGAGTACCCGCTTTGCCGACTTGAGGAAGTCGATGGCAAAATGGTCAGCAAAGCTATTTGGTAGGTATCGATATGAAGAGGTTTTTGCAGACTACATCCTCGCGTCTGGTTTTGGGCTTTCTGGTTTTTTGTATCGGGACAATGCCCTTATTTTCTCAGTCCCGTGAGGACGCCGCGCGTGGTCAACAGCAATTTAACACCGGGAACGAGCTATTAGGTAGGGGCGACCTTCAAGGTGCGATCACTTCATATTCGGAAGCTATTGTACTGATACCTACATGGCATCTGCCGTTTATGAACAGGGCGATAGCGTACATGACCCTTGGTAAACTTGTCGAGGCCGAAGCCGATGCGACTAGATCCTCAAACCTCTTGAAACCAGAAACTAAGGACACAAAGCTTCATCTTGCAACGATCTACCAGATAAGGGGAAGCATCAAGCAATCTCAAAAAGATTATGCTGCAGCACTTGAATTCTTTTCCCAAGCGATCGAACTCGAACCAAAACGAGCAAAGTTTCATGATAGTCATGCTACCGCCCTTCGAATGCTTGGCCGGGATAATGAAGCTTTGGCCTCTTACAACAAGGCAATTGAACTGGACAAGAATGAGTCTATATTCTTCATTAACCGGGCGTCTCTTTATGTTCGGCTCAATGACACTAACTCTGCTCTAGCGGATATTGATCGGGCCTTGCAGCTTAACAAGGAGTCAGCCAATGCTTATTACACTCGAGCCTCGATTCGAATGAATAATAAGGAGTTCGATAAGGCCCTTTCAGACTATATTGAGGCAATTCGAATAGACCCGAGCAAGGCGATCTTTTATCATGCGCGAGGCTTGTCCTTCCATCATCAAAAGCAATTTGACCTTGCGATCAAAGATCATTCGCAGGCGATTACTCTAGATAAAAATTTGATAATCGCGTATGCAGACCGGGCGATTGGAAAGGCTACGTTGAATGACTTTAAAGGTGCTATTGAGGACTTGAGATCGGCTATTCGTATCGACGGCAACTCGGCTATACTCAGATATAATTTAGGTTATTTTCTTTATCAAGATCGACAGTATTCCGAAGCTTATCGGGCGTTATCGGAGTCGATATCAATTGCGCCGAAATGGGCTGCACCCTACGTGCTTCGGTCAAACTGCCACGTCATGCTCAAGCGAAACAGCGAAGCTATTGCCGACAGGAAAATGGCCAAGGATTTAGGTTCGTCGGGACGACCTGTAAACGAAAAGTATACTTTTTTCGAGGTCGAGGCACGATCGCCGGACGAAATAGAAAAATAATGGAAAAAGTAAAAATTGGAATAATCGGCGGCAGTGGTTTGTACCAGATGCCGGAGTTGGAAAATGTGCGGGAGCAGACCGTTGAAACGCCGTTCGGTTCGCCTTCGGATGCTTTTATTATTGGCGAACTTGATGGCGTGACGGTCGCGTTCTTGCCGAGGCATGCACGCGGGCATAAGTTTACCCCGACGGAAGTGCCGTATCGGGCGAACATCTACGCAATGAAGTTGATGGGTGTGGAGTACATCCTTTCCGTTTCGGCGGTAGGTTCGCTGCAAGAGCAGTATGCACCGACGGATATGGTGATCCCCGATCAGTTCTTTGACCGAACGCGTGACCGAGCGAAGGAATCGACGTTCTTCGGCGAAGGAATTGTTGGGCATGTGACTTTCGCACATCCGGTTTGTAATGAACTTGGCGACATTTTGGAAGCGGCGTGCAAGACGGTCGATGTCAAGGTTCATCGCGGCGGGACGTATCTTTGTATGGAAGGCCCGGCGTTTTCAACCAAGGCCGAATCGATGGTTTATCGCCAGTGGGGCATGGACATTATCGGGATGACCAACCTGCAGGAAGCAAAGCTCGCCCGCGAGGCCGAGATCGCATACGCGACCCTCGCTCTGGTCACCGACTACGACTGCTGGTACGAAGGCCACGACGACGTAACCATAGACATCGTCATTGCCTACCTGAATAAGAACGTCCGAAGCGCGCAGCTTATCCTGAAAGACGCCGTTAAACGTGTTGACACCAAGGAAACACCGAACCAGTTCGCAGGAGCAACCAAGAACGCGATCTTCACGCCGCCCGACCACTGGCCCGCCGAGACCGCGAAAAAGCTGGAAGCAATTATCGGCAAGTATGCGACGAAGTAGATAGGAATGAGCAAACTGTCTCGACAAGACGATGAGCTGATAAAGCGAGTTGATGAGGTGCTTCACTATTTGTGGGATCCGATAGGCGTGCGAGATACTCCGGCTGCAAGAGATGAATACGCTTCATATGTGAACCAGGTCTTTAAATTGCTGAAAGACGACGCAAGCATTGAACAAATCAGTAAACACCTGGGAAACCTCAAAGGCATGAGTATGGGAATGCCGCAGTCAGGCAATAACGACTCTGAGAAAGAGATCGCATCGATCCTTATTGATTGGAAGGAACTGATATTTCGATAATTGGTGCTTTCGATCGGGCAGGAAAACCTTAAAGTGGGTTATACCATCTAAGAATTGATATGAAATACATTTTTGCCGCGGTTTTGATTTTAGGGCTATTCATGGGCGCGGCTTCGGCCCAGCGGAATGTTACGCCGGCGATCGATCGAGATCCGCTGCTTGAGGCGGACGCGATGCTGAATTTAGACGTGGCTAAGCAGGCATTCGGACCGGCCCGCAAAGCGTATAAGCAGGTGCTTTTGCGCTTCGAGGAAACTTATGCGGCCTACCCCGATTTCTCAAAGATCGATGAGTTTCTTTATCTTGCCGGAATGAGCAGCTATTACCTATCGAAGAACGAAGGCAAACAGAAGGTTAATCTCAAGATAGAGCGCGAACGCGAAAAATACGATCCGGTTAAACTTCGCGAAGATGCGGTGGCCTATCTCAGCCTTGCGATCGAAAAGAATCCGGAAAGCCAATATAAAGGAAATGCCGAAAAGGTGCTGAAAGAACTTAAGCAGGGAACTTAAACCAGGTAACTATTCATTCGTCAAAGACGGTCGAAACGGTCGAGTTTTTTCAAAAGCTCGGCCTTTGTCTTTTGGGAAGGCTACATAGACGCTCTACTACCCAATCATTGTCCAAACTGGCCGCCCGTTCACGCAGGCGATTCTGACTCTGTCGAATCGCAAAAATCTGCCGTGGCGTGTAAAATCGAATACAGAATAATGAATTTCGAATGATGAATAGGTTCGAGCTTCGTTATTCTATATTCTTCATTCAACATTAATTTATGTCTTTAACAGTTGTAGGTTCTGTCGCTTTCGATGCGCTTGAGACGCCGTTCGGGAAACGCGACAAGGTTTTGGGTGGTGCGGCAACGCACTTTGGGCTATCAGCGAGCTTTTTCACCGAGGTGAATGCGGTCGGCGTGGTCGGCGGTGATTTTACAGATGCCGAGTGGGACGTTTTCAAACGTCATCACATCAACACAGACGATATCGAGGTCGTGCCGGACGGTAAGACGTTCTTTTGGCAAGGCCGTTACGATTACGATATGAACACGGCTCACACGCTTGATACGCAACTAAACGTCTTCGAGACCTTTGATCCGAAACTCTCTGAAAATTCGAAGAATGCGGAGTTCCTGTTCCTCGCGAACATTCTGCCGATGTTGCAGAAAGGTGTCCGCGAGCAGTGTCCGAACGCGAAGTTCGTTGCGATGGACACGATGAATTTCTGGATCTCATCGATGAAGGACGCCGTGATCGAAACGATCAAGGTCGTTGATTGCATTATCATCAACGACGCCGAAGCACGCCAGCTTACCGACGAACCGAGCATTTACAAAGCCGCCAAGAAGATAATGGATTATGGGCTCAAAGCTGTCGTTATCAAACGCGGCGAATACGGTGCGACGCTGTTCACAAAAGACGGCTATTTCGTCGCTCCGGCATATCCGCTCGAGAGTGTTTTTGATCCGACCGGTGCGGGCGACACGTTCGCAGGGGGTTTTATGGGCTATCTTGCCGCACAGAACGAGATAACGGACGAAACAATGCGGCGAGCGATGATCTACGGTTCGGTGATGGCTTCGTTCAACGTCGAGAAGTTCGGCACAGAGCGAGTCGATGCACTTCAATACAGCGAGATCAACGAGCGTTTCCGTGCGTTTAAGACGATGACACACTTTGACGACATCGAGTTCGTACGCGCAAGTTCCGCAGCCTAAATACGATAAATGCAAAACCGGCTCGAAAACACGAGCATTTCTTTTCAGCGGCCTGCCAGCCTCGCACCGTTCATTGCTATCGCAGCGGTGCTGGCTGTGATGCTGTTGGCAGGCTCGATATTTGCGTTTAGTTCGCAAAGCTGGATGATCGCTGCGATCTTTTCCTCAGCGTTTGTAATGCTCGTGATCTATGCCGGAGCGAGCATCTTTAAAATGAGCAGGCTCGTATCAAGCGTTAGCCAAAACCGGTTAAAATGGTCAACGGCGATGCCCGATCTTCAGCGACAGAGCTTGAATATCGAGGTTCGCGAACTATCAAAGATCCTTGAGGTCGAAGCGGGCCAGCTTAGTGAACTGCAATCTGCTTATATCGTTGCCGAAGATCTCGCGTTGCGGCAGATACAGCACGAAGAGGGCGTTCCGCTGATGCGGCACGTGAGCGTTGCCGGTGTTCCGTTTGACGCAGTGTTCCAAAAAGAAGGCGTCTTAGTCTGTTGCGAGGTTGCGTTTCTTGTGTCGCCGGAACTGCGGCAAGATCGCATTGAATCGATGATCCGGAAGATCACACAGACCAAAAAAGCGATCGAAGGAACGGGAGCGATAACCAAGGTCCGGCTGATGATCGCATTGGTCACGCAGATCGTTGCAGAGGACGAACAGATCTTACGATCCGCTTTGAACACCCAAAAGTTTGGCGATACGCCTGTCGATATCGACATTCGGCTTCTCGATTTCGAAGCTCTGCAGAAACTTTACGTGACCGAATAAATCTTATGTTAGAAAACAAGATCGGGATGATTTTCGGCGTTGCGAACAAGCGTTCGATCGCCTGGGCGTGTGCCGCGGCTTGTGGCGAGAAAGGTGCGAAACAGGCGTTCACCTATCAGGGCGAACGGCTGAAAGAGAACGTCGAAAAACTTGCCGGTGAATTGCCGGATTCCCTCGTTGTGCCGTGCGATGTCACGAACCAAGCTGACGTAGATGCGGCGTTCGAAGCGGTAAAAGAGCGTTACGGGCGGTTGGATTATCTGATCCATTCCATCGCGTTCGCACCGAAAGAAGCGCTCGAGGGCGAGTTCGTCACAACCACGCGAGACGCTTTCCGCACCGCGCTTGAGATCAGTGCCTTTTCGCTTACGCAGGTCTCGCTTGCGGCGGCTCCGCTGATGACCGAGGGCGGTAGCATCGTTACGATGACATATTACGGTGCCGAAAAGGTCGTATCTAACTACAACGTAATGGGCGTAGCGAAGGCTGCTCTCGAAGCTTCGACGCGATATCTTGCGGCTGATCTCGGCAAACAAAACATCCGTGTGAACGCGATCTCCGCCGGACCGATCAATACGCTTTCGGCTCGCGGTGTAAAGAACATGGGTAAGCTGCTCGGCTACGTCGGCGAAAAATCGCCGCTCAAGCGAAACGTTACCGCAGCCGAGGTCGGCAATACCGCGCTTTTCCTTGTAAGCGATCTCGCATCCGGCATCACCGGCGATACAATATACGTCGATTGCGGATATAACATAATGGGAATCTAGTGATTTTGGATTGCCGATTTTGGATTTTGGATTGCGATATCAGTCTGGAAGCCAAAATCTAAAATCTAAAATCTAAAATACAAATGGCTGAAACTGACGCAAACAAACCGAAGAAACCAAAAGACAAGGGCAAGCCGCCCGTGCCCAAGACCGTTGCCGAGGCAAAGCGGCGGCAACAGGAGCCGGGATATTGGAAATTAACGGATGACGAGGTCTTGCTTCGCTCGCCCGAACCGGATGACGCTTATAAAACTTCCGATTCATGGCGCGTGTTCCGCATCATGGGCGAATTCGTCGATGGCTTTGACAATCTTTCGACGATCACACGCGGCGTTTCGATCTTTGGTTCTGCTCGCACGAAGGAAGATGACCCGATGTACATCGCGGCCCGCGAAACGGCACGACTTCTTGCCGAACGAGGTTTTGAGATCATCACCGGCGGCGGGCCCGGCATAATGGAAGCGGGAAACCGCGGTGCTTTCGAGGCGGGCGGCGTTTCCGTGGGCTGCAATATCGAACTGCCGTTCGAACAATCGGCTAATCCATATCAGACAAAATCTCTTTCGTACAAATACTTCTTTGTTCGAAAGACGATGTTCATTAAATACTCGAATTCCTACATTATCTTTCCCGGCGGCTTTGGAACGATGGATGAGCTTTTCGAGGCACTAACATTGATCCAAACCCGCAAGATAAGGAATTTCCCGGTGGTGCTGTTCGGTTCCCAGTATTGGCAGGGGCTGCTTCAATGGATCACCACGGTGATGCTAAACGATCACTATATTTCACCTGAAGATCTGAATCTTATTCACCTGACCGATTCGCCGCAAGATGCCGTAGATTTTATAGTCAAGACATCGGGTGCAGCCGAACAAGCTAAGGATGAGCTTGCTTAGAATTGTACGTGTCGGACCTAGGCTTTTAGTAGATAGCCAGTCAGCCATTCTGAGTATTTTTCCGAAATGCGGGCCGCTTCGAAAGTTACTATTTCCGGCGTGTCGTAACTGTGCTCGGAATTGATAAAAGCCTCGATCTCATCTTGCTTCTCGCTGAGCGTTTTTATGAGCAGTAAATATTCACTTTCTTCCTCCACTTTTCCTTCCCAGGAGTACACGGAGGTCATCTGCGGCATTATCTGAACACACGCTGCAAGCCGCTTTTCGACCAGCGATCTTGCCATCTTTTTGCCCGATATGGCGTCGGGTACAGTTGTTATTATTAGGATCATCCTTCTAGTATATCCCTCCTAAGTTTCGATATTCTTAGTTTGAAGTGCAAAAGGGTCGAAAAAAATCGAGTAATCCTTGACGTAAACAAAACGAACTAAATGGGATACCTTTCGACATCAAGCAGACAATAGTGCAAGGCGACCTGAAAGGCCGCCTGTGCTTTTTCGATAGAGGTCTATTCCGATGAACCAGCGATCTCTGTTACGCGTGCAGGGGAAAGATTCAGAATATTGTCCCCGGCAATGATCGAAACTGGTGAGTTCCAGATGGCAAATCCCTTGCCTGTCTTTGTTATTCCGAATAGGTGATAGCTTCCCGGTTCGATCCCGCTTAGTGCAGCCATACCATCGGATCCGGTCGTTCCTGAATATTCTACCGCTGCGTTGATCGCTCGCATCGCCCGCTGTCGAAAATCGCTATAGCGTTCGGGAAACATTACCGCCAGCCCGAGACTATTGGACAACGAATTTCCCTCGATCGGCTCGATTCGAGCTTCGGCGAGGAAATCTTCGACGCTTTTCTCAAGAAGATAAAACTTCTCATTTCGGACTGCCTGCGGGGAACCGTTCTGCGAAACGACTTTTGCGTCGATCTTCACCTGACCTTTGCTTGGCGGCGCGGCTATGTCGGTTTGCGAACCTGGAATGTCGGTACGAGATTCAGGTGGTGTGGCCGGTTCACTCGAAGTTGCCCGCACGGTCGCTGTGCTCGGTTCGCTTCCCGCCCGATTCCTTGACGACGGACGCGATTCACTTTCACGGCCCACGCGAACGCTTAGGTTCGAGTTGTCCGAATCGTCGCTTCTGGTGAACAGAACAAATGCTAGGACGAGAAGCCCGACCAATGCGATACGACCTACAGCAAATGCCCAAGGCGGAACGCCTTCTTCTTTGATCGCTTCCTGCACGACGACCGGACGCGGTGGAATGGCTTTATTGTATTGCAGCGGCTTGCCGCAATTCGGGCATGCAACCGCCGACGTTGAAACGTCGTGTCCGCATTCAGGACAGTTTGAGAATGACATAGTATAAATTCTCCTTCTTTATTGCTCTCGAAGGGATTAGAGGCAATGCTCGAGCCAGTGTTCATTCTTTATAGGTTGGCAAATGACCCAATTGGGCAATCATCCGATGTTAGTTCCCGCCTGGCTGGCAACTTAGCTCTGACCGCATGTAAGTTAAAATGCAAGTTGGGCGGGAATCTTCTTATGACACCAGAATTTGAAATGTTGATGCATGACCCGGATCTGGAAGCAACGCGCGGTCCGGGCGGAACTCTAATTTTCCTCGACGGCGATCAGTATTGTACTGTCGGGCCGGAATTTGTAAGCATCGAAGAAAGCAAGTGTTTCGCATTCGGAGCAACGAAGGATGAGGCAATATCGAACTACAAGTTAAAGATCCGCAATTGACTACCCGAAACGCGAGGGTCAGCCTGGCTGGCGATTGGCCCAGACAGCGGCGAAACGGTTAGAATGTCGTTATCGGAGTTCATTATGAAGAAAGCATTTTTTCTATCGATATTCACTATAGGGTTTCTGCTTGCCGCCGCAGGCACCGGCCTTGCACAGACGGCTTCTGTCGCCGGCAACTGGGATGGCGAATTCAAC
>CAZXTS010000096.1:0-10743 GCA_964643745.1 uncultured Chloracidobacterium sp. | reverse complement strand
GGGCGTCGTGCTGATCTCGACCGGCGGTACGGCAAAGGCTCTCCGCGATGCGAGTATCGATGTGACCGATGTTTCCGACGTCACAGGCTTTCCGGAAACGATGGACGGCCGCGTAAAAACGCTTCATCCAAAAATTCACGGCGCGTTCCTCGCTCTTCGAGACAATGCGGAGCACGTTGCCTCAATGAACGAGCACGCCATCGAACCGATCGATCTGGTCGTCGTTAACCTGTATCCGTTCGAACAGACCATCGCCGGCGACAATGTCTCGCTCGAAGAAGCGGTTGAAAATATCGACATCGGCGGGCCTGCGATGATCCGCTCCGCCTCAAAGAACTGGCGCGACGTCGCGGTCGTCACCGACCCGCGGCTTTACCCGGATATTCTGGAGGAAATGAAGGCGAATGATGGTTCACTTTCTATGACGACACGCAGCCGTCTTGCCGCTCTTGCCTATACGCGAACGGCTAGTTATGACCTCGCGATCAGTTCATATATTGCAAAACAGCTCGGCAATGACGATCTTGAATATCTTGAAGAATTGAATCCGCTCGGCCATCTTTTGTTCATCGAAACTGATGTTGAGCCCCGAGAACAAGACGAAGGCAATGGTTTGCCGGACGAGTATTCGATCGACCTCGCGAAAATCTCAGATCTTCGTTATGGCGAAAACCCGCACCAAAGTGCTGCGATTTATACCAGCGGTGAGGCCGGCGGGATTGCCGGAGCGATCCAGCTTCACGGCAAAGAAATGTCGTTCAATAATTATGTTGACGCTGAAGCCGCGTGGAATCTTGTAAACGAATTCGACGGATTAGCGGTCGCGATCATAAAGCACACGAATCCATCGGGCGTCGGGATCGGTATTACGAACGAAGAAGCATATCGCCGGGCTCTTTCGACCGATCCGGTTTCGGCTTTTGGCGGTATCGTAGCGTTCAACCGGCCGGTCGATGCCGCTGTTGCTTTGCTTGTAAATGAGGTATTTACTGAAGTGATTCTTGCTCCGGACTTTTCCCCTGATGCCTTGGAAGTCTTCAAAACAAAGAAGAACGTGCGGGTCTTGAAAGTCGATCCGAAAGCCGGAATGGAAGGTTCAACCTTAGAATACAAGCAGATCTCCGGCGGATTTCTTGTGCAGGATCGCGACACGAAGTCGGTCAAGGCAAACGAATTGACCGTCGTATCGCGAGAAACCCCTTCCGCACAGCAGTTACAGGCAATGATGCTGGCATGGCAAGTGTGCAAACACGTGAAATCAAACGCAATTGTGCTCGCAAATGAGGTTCAGACGATCGGCGTCGGTTCGGGCCAAATGAACCGAGTCGATTCGGTCAGGATCGCGGCGATGCGTGCCGAGCGTTTTGATCTGCCGATAAAAGGCTCGGCGCTGGCTTCGGATGCCTTCTTTCCGTTCCGCGATAACGTGGATGAGGCAGCAAAAATGGGCGTTTCGGCAATAATTCAGCCGGGCGGTTCGATAAAGGACGAAGAATCGATCGCAGCAGCCGATGAACACGGGATCGTTATGGCGTTTACCGGAATTCGCCATTTCAAACATTGAGTTAAACGCCGTTAGTTAAAGTAAAACATTAAATGTCTTGACATTGGGCTTGGATTGGTCTAATCTCTTTCTAAACAGGACAACTGAAGAAACGCCCGGACGGTTTGTTTAACACAGACCACCGGGCTTTTCCATGTGCATTCCTACCGGAAACTAATTTGTTTTCGTAATAGAAATGTGTAATAGTTCTCGACACTTCAAAACAATTTGACCTGAAGAAAAGGAGAACTATTATGAAACGATCTTCGATCATTATTATGCTTGTCACATTGGCGTTGTTCATTGCCTCCTGTGAGGGCACCGGCTCTAACTCGCTGAGTAACACTGCCAATACAAACGCCGCAAAACCTGCTGCGTCAGCTCCAACCGCAGAGACGTTCATGGAAATGGATAGAAATGCGACCCAAGCCTGGCTCAAGGGAGACACGGCTCATTTCGAAGAGATACTCTCGGCAAAATTCGTCGCATATCAGGACGGAAAGCGAAACGACCGGGACGCTGAAATCAAAATGGTCGGTTCATCGAAATGCGACGTCAAGGAATGGAAACTCGACGACCCGCAGATGGCAAGGATCGACGACAGCACTTACGTGATCTCATATCAGGGAACATTTGACGGCGACTGTGAGATGGGAGGGCGGAAAATGAAGGTCCCAAGCCCTATGCGATCTGCAACCGTTTGGACCAAAGCCGGCGATACCTGGCAAGCAGCCTTTCATGGATCTACACCGATCTTGGGTTCAACTGCCCCGGCACCGCCGACAGCGCTCACGGATGACGCAAAGAAAGAAGCACCTGCAAAAGTGGAACCCAAGGCTGAAGATAAGGTTGCGGCAAATGCTGCTGCACCAACAGCCGCAAAACCGTCGCCCAGCGCAAATACGGATGCACTTGTGAAACTGCACACCGCAGGTTGGGAAGCGTTCAAAGCACGAGATGCGAACTGGTTCAATAGCAATCTTACCGATGGCTTCTCGATTGTTGACCCGACAGGCCGATGGATCAGCGGCAAGGCGAATATTGTAAAGACCTGGACCGAAACGATGAAATGCGAAGGCATCACTAAGGTGAGTCTGACCGATGGCTTTGCGACCGCCATTTCGCCCACCATGGAAATTCTTACGGCAAAAGGCGCGGCGGACGGAACTTGCGATGGCCAAAAGAATGGCGCAATCTATCAGAGCAACGTTTACGTCAAACAAGGCGATGCGTGGAAACTGGCGTTTATGTTCGAATCGCCCGCGAAGTAAAAACTACATAATGAACGGATCACCGCGGTCGTCACGCTTGGTCGGCCGCGGTTTTTTTATGGCAGGAGTGTTTCAAGCGAAAGCGTTGCTCCGTCGGTCTTGATAGTTATCGTTCCGCTCTTTCCGGTGGTCAACACGGCGGCACCAGAATCCTGCCAGCGTTTCACCACCTCGGGATGCGGATGGCCAAATTGAGAGCGGCGGCCTACGGGAATGACAGCGAATTCCGGCCTCAAAGTATTGACCAGCGGCTCGGTAGATGAAGTTCTGCTGCCATGATGCGGGACCTTTACGACATCTATTTTGCCCAGGTTGATCGACGAAAGCATACGGCGTTCGGCCTCAACTTCGATATCACCCGTGAACAAGATACGCTTCTGCCCGAACGTAAAAAGAAGAACCAACGAGCGGTCGTTTTCCGAGAGGCCGAATGCGGCAGGCCCGGGATAGATCACATCGACCCTGACCCCGGCGATCTCAAACGCGTCACCGGCCTCGAGCAGTTCCGACGCGACGCCGCTCCCGGCGATTATTTCCTCTAATTCACCAAATTCCCTGCTCCGACCCTGTACCGAGGCAAAATACGCGCGGCCGATCTTAAAATTCCGGGCAACGTCCACGAGTCCCTGAATGTGGTCGGCATCTGCGTGCGAAGCGACTATATGATCGACCCGCGAAAGCCCGCGTTCCCATAAGTATTCGGACACGACAAATTCCCCGATCCGGATCCGGTCGGGTTCGAAGTCGCCACTTTCATCGTCCTTATACCGCACCTGTCCGCCCGCATCGATCAGCATCGTTTCACCGTTTGGGAATGTAATGAAAGCCGAGTCACCCTGGCCGACGTCAAGAAAATCGATCCGCAGACTACCGTCAGCCGCCGGGTGGCTATATGGATGAAGATAAATGACCGCTCCGATCAACGATGCAAATATCACCGAACCGATGGCAAGATGTTTTCGAAACCGGATTGTCCGCCGCTGAAGCTCGAACGGGTCCCATTTGAGAGCAAGAATTCCGAGCGCGGCAACCGGCACGAAATAGGAAAGGTATATCGCAATGTAGCCGGAATAGATCGGAATTCTCGCGTCGCCGGACACTGCAAAAACGCGGGTCATTGAAACAGCAGTCCAGGACAATAGCTCGACAAAGCCAACAAACGGAGCGGCAAGAACGGTGCTTATTTCCGCCAACAGAGTAGCCGCCAACCCGAGCATACTTATCGCCGCAACGAAAACTCCTACGAACAAATTGAGCACGGCCGACGCCAGCGGCACGCGGTGGAAGTAATATACCAGCAGCGGAAGCATCCAGATCTGCACGATACCCGATACGATCAAGCCATCAATTATCCGGGACATAGAGCTTCGAAGGATCGTCGAAATACGCAGCGACAACGGCCTTTTGTAAAGACTTGCCGACCAGATATTTCGTTCGCTTTCGAGTGTCCAGATCGCATCGCTCCAATACAGTGTTTCACAAATCCGGCGCAGCCAATTTGGAACATTTGGCGGAAACGGTTCCTTTGACGTTGGCGTCCATCGTCCGATCGCACGCAGTTTTGTAACGAGCGGAATGCCCATTATGACGATCGCCGCAACGCTCACAAGCGTAAGTTGAAATGATGGATTGAAAAGATCGCTCGGCCGCCAAGCAAGCAGTAACAGTACGCAAAAACCGAGAAGGTTGACCAGATTCACCGTACGAAAAAGAGCTCGTCCAAGCAGCAGCAAAGTGAACATCACACTCGCACGCACCGCCGGCGGCTCCGCACCGACCGCCAGTGTGTAAATCCAAATTACCGAACCTGCAACTATCAACTGCGTCCACCTGTTGTCCGAAAACCGGCGCACAAATAAAAGCACAAGGCCGCCGATGAAGGTCATATGCAGCCCGGAAATGACGAGAATATGAAACGTTCCGCCGCGGCGAAAGACGTCCGCTGTATCGCGGTCCAAGAAGTATTTGTCGCCGAGCATTGCCGCGATGATTATTCCCGCCGTCTGCGGGCTAAACGTTTCGCTGATCCGCTCGATCGCAGTTCGCCGCAATTCGTAAAAGAAGGTCAGCGGTTTCCAAAGTGACGATCTCGCGATCATCTCGATCATCAGAGGGCTTTTGACCGAACCGGTCGCGTCGATTCCCTGCTGATCAAGCAATTCCGTTCGGCGCCGCACACCGGGATTCAAGAAATGATCTTCACGTACCAACCGGCACGAAACGCGCACCTCGGTACCATGCCGTAGATCTAATGAGTTAAGGTCTGCGGCGGCTTCCTCCGTCGCGATCGGCATAAACAACCGGACCACACCCGACGCCGCACGCTGAGTTCGTTTGTGTTCAATTGAAGTTAAATGCAGCGAAAGAAAAACCCCGTCGGGGGCGGGTTCAGCGCCGCGGTCAACGGTTCCGGCGATCATTACCGGTTCGTCCTGGCCGATCTCGCCGCGGTCGAAGATCGACCTGATCCTATCGTTAGCAATGCTGTTCCGTTCGAAACCGGAAAGCACGAACCCGGCAAACAAGGAAACGAAAACGAGACCGATCGCGGAGATGTGAAAACGGTCAGGAAGCTGTGCCGCTGCCGCGAGCAAAACTCCGGCGAGAAGAAGTATCAGCCAGCCGGGCCATTCAAAAGCGCCGCTAAAAAACCTATCACCGACGCCCAACATCGCACTTGCAACCACGCCGAGGGCGAACGCCGCCGCCAGCCAGACGGCCGGATATCCCCAAAACCATCTGCCCTGCGGTTCGTTCATTCGGTGCGGATCAGGTGCCGGATATTTCGAAATCGTTTATCACTGATCCCGCGTATCTGCATTAGGTCTTCGGGCCGGCGAAACGGGCCGTGCTCGTCGCGATGTTCGATTATCTTTCGCGCCGTCGATTCACCAACGCCGGGTATTCTCTGCAGGTCTTCAGCCGTCGCCGTGTTCAGATCGATAGATTCGTTCCGATCTGTCTCAACCAACTGCCGTGACGGCGGAACAGGTTCAGCAACACATCCCGACAAAAGAAATACGGCCACCAAAACGATAGCCGCGGTTTTAACAAGCGATGATCCAATGCTCTTAAACATCAAACTATTCACTATTCGTTATTCGTTATTCACTATTCAGGGCTGTTCCATTTCCGAAATATCCTGAAGATCTTCGTAGGCTTTTTGAAGTATTGGCCTGGCGCGTGTAGAGCCGTCCATCTCGCCGATATAGCCTTCCTTGACCATCGCGTCGAGTATCGCCGCGGCTCGTCCGTAGCCGATTCGAAGATGCCTCTGCAATAATGAAGTCGAACCACGTTTTGCCGACACGACGCATTTCAGAGCATCCCAGAACAACGGATCTTTTCGGCCCGGCAGTTCGCCTTCATCGTCCGTGTCCTCGTCACCCTGCGTGATCGTCACGTCGTACTCCGGCCGGCCCTGCGATTTCACGTGCTCAACGATCCGCCCGATCTCCTGCTCATCCACGAACGCACCGTGAACACGCACGACCTGCGAACTTGCGGGCGGCAGGAAGAGCATGTCTCCGCGTCCAAGCAGATTTTCCGCACCGTTCGCATCGATGATCGTACGCGAATCTACTTTCGAAGAAACACGGAACGAGATTCGTGCGGGAAAATTGGCTTTGATCAATCCGGTGATGACATCCACCGAAGGCCGCTGCGTAGCAAGCACAAGATGAATGCCGACTGCTCGCGCCATCTGCGCGAGGCGCGTGATCGAATCCTCGACCTCTTTGCCGCTGACCATCATCAGGTCCGCCAGCTCGTCGATGATGATAACGATGTAAGGCAAGATGCGATGCGGGTCGCCGCTGTCGTCCCAACGCTCTTCCGCGTTCATCTGTTTCGCCTTTACGTTATAGCCATCAATGTTTCGAACGCCGTATCCGGCCAGGTCCTTATAGCGGCGTTCCATTTCTGTGACGGCCCATTTTAGCGAGATCGCAGCGCGTTTCGGGTCGGTGATTATCGGCGTCGCAAGATGAGGAATATCGGCATAAAGCCCGAGTTCGAGCCGCTTCGGATCGACCATGATGAACTTCACTTCATCAGGTTTCGCTTTATACAAAATCGAAACGACGAGCGAATTCACACCGACGGATTTGCCCGCTCCGGTCGCTCCGGCGATAAGCAGATGCGGCATCTTCGCAAGATCCGCGACATATTTGCTGCCGTCGATCGCCTTGCCGAGCGCCAGCGTAAGCTTCGATTCCGAACTTTTGAACTTTGGCGATTCGATTATCTCGCGGAGCTGAATGGTCTCGCGTTCTTTATTCGGAACCTCGATGCCGACATACGCCTTGCCGGGAATGCGGTCGATCCTTATCGATTCGGCCTGTAACGCCAAACATAGATCATCGACCAAGCCCGTAACCCGCGAATATTTCACACCGGCAGCCGGTTTGAATTCATATGTTGTAACGACCGGTCCGAGCTGAATGTTGGCAACCGTTCCGGCCACGTTAAACTCGGCTGTCTTTTCGACCAAGGCATTTGCGATCGCTTTCTTTTCGTCCGTCTGCTGCTCTATCTGCGGGCCGCCGGGCGTCATCAATTGTGAGCTAGGGAGAACATAGCCTTCGTAATTCTTTTCGGAACCGGTTATTTTTATCCCGGCCAGATCAACTTCACCTGGCTCGATGCTTTCCTCGTCTGCTTCGACCAATTCACCGGTAACAGCCGCGGGAACGATCGGAATGCCGTATTCGATTTCTTCTTCTTTCGATCTTTTACCTTTCTTCCGTTTTCCATCCGGTTCAGCCACTCCCATCGGGATCTCGACCGAATCGTACGGTTTTTCATCAGTGACCAAGACGGTCTGCGGTTCCTGCGGAACTATCTTTGTTCCAACGGCCGCCGCATTTGCGATCGTATTCTTCGATTCGGCCGCTTCCTCCCCAACTACCAAAGTAGGCGGAGGCTCGCCTGCCAATTCCCTCGCCTCGCGGCGTTTTTCCTGGCGCTCTTTGAGGACCGCACGCCGCTCCGCCCTAACGGCACGACGCTTGTCCCGCCATTCGTCAAAATGGATCTTGAAATTATCACGTGCAATTTCGAAATTGCTGAAGACCCATTTGAAGGAAAAATTTGTGATGAGCAGGATCGAGATGGTCAGCGTCGCCAGCATCAATATCAGCGAGCCGATAGTGCCCAGAAGATATGCGGCATACACCGAATAGAAAGCACCAAGCATTCCGCCCTGCGAACCGGCGATCGCGACTAGCCCCGCGGTCGACGCGACAAAGAACAGAAACCCGACCACGCGATACCAAGGCGGCGTAAGGCTCACCGATTGAAATACGCGCCACGCGATCAGGGCAAGCAAGGCCGGAAAGATATACGCAATAATGCCCGCCATTTGAAATAGCCAATCGGCGATCCACGCACCTGCGACACCGATCCAGTTCTGCGAACTTGCCGTTGCACCGAAACCGGTCGAATTGGGCGAAGCGTCTGTCCACGTCGCCGAAACAAGACACAAGAACACCAAGACCGCTGCGGCAAGAAGCACGACCGCAAGTATCTCGTTCGAACGTGAGGTCTTCTTAAGCGATTCACCCTTCTTTTTGACAAGCGTCGCCCCGTCCGCCAAGCAATAATTAAGCTCGTCGTCCTTATAGGTCTCTTTGCATGTCGGACAAATCTTCATTTAACTAATAGTGAATAGTGAATAGTGAACAGTGATCAACTGGTCTAGTCCTTTCGAGATGTTTTGACCGTCGCGATAAGCATTTTAAGCAATTCTACACAGTCTCGTTGAAGACTGTTGAATAATTTTGCATTGATGTAGCCAGTATCCTTTAATAGCGACAACCAGTATTCGGTTTCGTTCGCTTCTTTAAGAGCTATCGACATCTTACTTCTGAAATCTGCCTTCGAGATACCAAATTCGGCCTCCCGGATCAGTGCTCCGATCGCTGTGCCCGACCGCAAGATCTGCTTACTTAGAACAAATTCCTTATGTTCAGCTACAAGGAATTGACTAAGCTTAACGGTCCGTATCCCAAAAGCATAGCTTTTAGTTCGCAGAACCGATTCCTTCTTGCTCGCAACTCCTTCCATGATCCCTATTCACTATTCACTGTTCACTATTCACTTTGCGATACATTAAGAACTCCTTAATGAACTCATCTATCTCACCGTCCAATACGGCTTCGACGTCGGTTAGTTCGAATTTTGTCCGAGTGTCTTTCACCAGCCGGTACGGATGCAGGACATAGTTGCGGATCTGCGAGCCGAACGAGATGTCCATTTTTGTCGCTTCGTGTTCGGCGGCATCGGCCCGGCGTTTTTCCAGTTCGAGTTCGTAGAGCTTTGATCGCAGAACGTTCATCGCGACTATTTTGTTCTGCAATTGCGAACGCTGGTTCTGGCAGGTTACCACAGTATTTGTTGGGATGTGTGTTATACGAACGGCGCTGTCCGTAACATTTACGTGCTGGCCGCCGGCACCGGACGAACGATAGGTATCGATGCGAAGATCTTTGTCCAATATCTCGACCTCGATATTTTCGTCGATCTCCGGCGAGACGAACATAGATGCGAATGAGGTTTCGCGGCTGCCGCCCGAATTGAAAGGCGAAATGCGCACAAGCCGATGGACGCCGGCCTCGGTCGCGAGCAACCCATAAGCATAATCGCCTTCGACGCGAAACGTCGCCGATTTTATTCCCGCTTCGCTTCCCGATTGCTCATCCAGGATCTCGACCTTGAAGCCGCGTTTTTCGCCCCAGCGAATATACATCCGCAAGAGCATCTGGCAAAAATCCTGCGCGTCTGTGCCGCCCGCTCCTGCCTGAAGCGAACAGATCGCGTTGTTCACGTCCGTCTCGCCCGAAAGCAGCGAACGGATCTCGGCATCGGTAACCTCTCGTTCAAGCCGAAGTATCAACGCCTCAAGATCCTTCGCCGAGTCCTCATCTTCGGCCGCAAACTCGAAAAGCACCTCTGCGTCCGAAATGCCGGTCTCGAAATCTTTTTGTTGTTCCAGCGATTTTTCGATCCTGCTGCGGGCCTGGACGACCTTCTGCGCATTTTCCTGGTCGTTCCAAAAATTCGGATCGGATATCTGATGTTCTAGCTTTTCAAGCTCTTTCTCTTTCGAAGGCCGGTCAAAGAAACCTCCCGAGCTGGCTTACCTTCTCTTTTATTTGTTGGTGTTTTTCCTGAAGTTCTGTAATTTCCATTCAAAGTTATCGATGCGGCCCAATGTTAAATCGCATTCCTATCGCGGAGCCATTTATATACATTGGCGGACGATATAGATAATAAATTATAGAAGACGGAAAAAGAACTATGCGTTTCCGTCTCGCTTCAAAACCTTAAGTTTACTCGCTATCCGTGTTCGAATGGAAATAGCTCCGCAGGCCTTCGAAGGTATTCTTCCAGCCGATGATTGATGATTCGAAGAAATTTTCTGCCTCTTCGTCCTGCGGCGAACCGCTGTGGATCATTCTTAGGCTGCAGCCTTCGGGGCTTTTCAAGATCTCGAATTCGATGGTCGTGTGCATTTTGAACGGAAACTCTTCGGTGGCCGACAAAAGAACTCCGTCGCCCAGTACGATCCGATGCGGCGGGTCGTATTCCAGCAGCGTAAAGCTATTCACATATTCCGATTCGCCGAAGTCCTCTCCGTATGTCGCAACCCACACTCCGCCCAGCTTCGGGTCAACCAATGCCCGCGATGCACCCCACCACACACGGATCGCCTTTGGCGTCGTCAGGGCTTCGAACATCCGCTCGGCGGATACGTTGAACGGTTCTTCGATCTCTACTCTTCTTGATTCCATCCAGATCCTTTTTTTTCAATTGTTCAAGATCCTTTGAATACAGCAAGGATCGTAATTTAGCGGTCCGCGTCATAGGACGGACGGCATTTAATAAAAAACCCAAATATCAACAGGCCGATCGAAATTATAGAACACA
>CAZXTS010000095.1:0-11080 GCA_964643745.1 uncultured Chloracidobacterium sp. | reverse complement strand
TTTACAGTTACACGTTTTGTAAGAGCCAAGCCCATATCAAATTCTGCTTTTCGCCCGGCCGTGAGCCCTACTAGAATTATTCTACCTTTCGATGCAGCAGCCCGAAGTTCTTCAGGAAAATAATCACCACCGACAAGATCGATAATCACGTTGGCTCCGCGGCCATCTGTAAGCGAAAGCACTTCGTCGGCAAACAGCGGCCCGTCATCAGTTACTATCACATGATCGATCCACCGCGAAAATTCACCGTTGGTATCTGATAACTTCGCGGCCTTTTTTGGGCTTCTTGTCGTTCCGATCACCGTCGCACCTTTTGCCTTTGCGATCTGTGCCGCCGCAACGCCGACGCCCGAAGCTATTGCATGGATCAGCACCGAGGCGCCGGCGGTCACACTCGCCTGTGTGACAAGCGCGTCGTGCGCTGTCACATAAACTTCCGGTATCGCACCCGCATGCTCGATCGAAAAGCCGTCTGCTGCAACTACGTGGTGATGATCTACCAAGATCAGTTCCGATTGAGCCTCGCCGGAAGTGATGCCCATCACTTGTTCTCCGAGCGAAAACTGATCGACGCCGTCGCCAAATGCTTCGACAATTCCGCCAAATTCCAGTCCCGGTCGATGCGGATCGTAACCCTTCGGACCGGGATAAAGTCCACGCCTTTGGAGAATATCCGCACGGTTGATGCCCGCAAATAGAACGTGAACAAGCAGTTGACCGGATCCGGGCGCTTCGGGCTGCGCTATTTCCCGGATCTCCAAATTTTCCGGCCCGCCAAATTCTTTTATATAAACAGCCTTCACCTTTACTTTAACTTCGCCTCAACGTTGTTCGCCGCGAGTGTATTCCCGGTCGCACGGTGAAATTCTGCGATCGCCTTGTTGAGCTCCGTTCGGGCACGAAGCTCGTTAGAACGAGCCGCTGTCAGAGCAGTTTGCCGCTCCAAAACTCTATAAATATCGGATTGCCCCTCGTCCAGTTTTCGCTGTTCCGATTCATACTGCTTCTGCGTGTTCTCGCGTGCCACCGACGCCGTGCGAAGCCGCGCTTCGGCCGTTCGAATTGACTGGATCGCATTTCGAACTTCCGCCTGGATAAATTGTTCCAAGCCCTCGCGTTGAACCTCGATCCGTTCGGCATCTACACGCGCCTTGCCAAGATTTGCCCGAGAAGTCTTATCGCCTAGCAGCGGCAGATTAAACTGCACGCCGATCTTATAGGTCGGATACTTGTTCGCAAAGATGTCAGGAATTACGGTGCCGCCGCCGCCGATCGAATTGAGTAGTGATTGAAGCTGCGCACGTTGTGCAGCCTGTCGGTCAAGACACGCTTGGGTTGGAGGATCGCAAGGTATGTCGAATGGACTGCTGAAATTCGGATTCTGGCCTCCACCAATACCCGCCGACGAATAGCCTGCAACAAGATCGATCTGCGGCCGGGTCTGGTCCTTGTAAAATCTCTGATCGATATCGTTTATTCCCTTTTGAAAGCGGTTGATCTCCAGCTCCGGCCGATTGTTCAAGGCAGCTTCGATCGCTTCGCCAAGCGTTGGTTCCGGAACACTTTTTTCGACTGACTCGACGGGTACTATCGCTTCGTTCCAAAGCTGAGCATTGCGGTTCGGCGAGATCAGATTCTTAAGCAGATTTTCCGCTATGTTAACAATGTTAAGCGCGTCGTAAACGGCTTGTTCATAATTTGCCACCTGCGTTTCTGCCGCAACGATATCGATCGGAGCAAGCTGCCCTTCTTCAACTAAGCGTCTATTATGTTCAAGCTGCCGCTTCGCATCACGGACACCATCGCGCTGAACCTGTAGATTCCTCAGTGCGTAGGTCAGGTCCCAATACGAACGCTCGACTGCCGCGATCGTCTCTATCGAACGCTGTTTGAACTGTGTGTCCGTTATGTCGATGTTCCGCTTTGCTATCTCGATAATGCGTCGCGGTTGATCGATCCGTCGGCCGCGAAACAGCGGCTGCACGAATGACAGATTCAGGCTCGAATTATACTGCGGGCTAAGTATCGAGATCGGGTTGTTTGTAGTCAGCCGCTGATTGCTCAACGTCGCCGACAGCACCGAACCATAACGCGGAACATAACCGGTTACACCTGCGTTGCCGACAAGCGCTCCTTGGGTTGTTGTCTCGTTCGTAGAAAAAATGCTCAGGTTCGGAACTGTCGAACGCTCGTATTGCATTAGCCCGCTGAATCGCGGCTCATAAAATCCGCGGGCGGCTCGAAGTTCAAACTCAGACGACAGTGCCGTTTTCCTTGAAACCTCGATATCACGGTTGTTCTCAAGCGCCAGTTCGATCGTTTCCGCCAGCGTAAGCGGCCGCTGTGAAGTCACATTTACGCCAACACGCTCCAGGTCCGGCAAGCTTCGGTCTTCGGCCGAAAAACCTGTTGCGATCGGCGGCACACCGGGAACATTTTCCGGGAACACACCTTTAGGATCGGCGACGAATGGCGTTGGCGAAGGCTTCGGCGAAGGCGGTTCGCCCTGCGCGGATGCCGTGGCCGCAAGCAAAAACGCGCCGAGTATAAGTAATATGTATGATCGCGAACTCATAAAAAATAAAAACGTTCGATCAAATAAAAAAAGGGTTAACTCTTTCCGAACAATGAACCCGTGGCCGAAGCGAATGTTCGCCTGATGCCACCAAAAAGCCATTCCGAAAATCGGCTTACATACTGAAACAGCCGCATCTCTGCCAGATCATCGAATATGGAATAAAAGACCGGCACGGCCAGAAGCGTTAGCAGCAAACAAAGCGATTGGCCGCCGACGACAAGAACGCCGATCGAGCGATTGGTTCCCGAACCCGCACCGGTTGAAAGCACCAGCGGGATCATGCCGGCGACGAGCGCCAGAGTGGTCATCAATATCGGCCGCAGGCGGTCGCGGTTTGATTGAATGATGGCGTCGTATCGGCTCAGACCGCGGGCTCGCAGTGTGTTCGTGTGGTCGATCTGCAAAATAGCATTCTTCTTAACAACACCGAACAATAGAAGCAGACCGAGCCCCGAGAAGATGTTCACTGTTTGTCCTGCGATCAAAAGCGACACGATGCCGAAGGGAATCGACAGCGGCAGCGTTAGTAAGATCGTCACCGGATGTATGAACGATTCGAACTGTGCCGCCAGCACGATGTACATAAAAATGAATGAAAGCACTATCGCCAATAAAAAGTAGTAAAGCGATTTCTGTAGCTCTTTCGATTGACCGACATAACCCGTCGTATAGCCTTGCGGCAGGTCTAATCCGGCGACGAAACTATCGATCTCCGATGTGATCGAAGTTGCCGAACCGCCGGGACGTGTGTTCGCAAGCAGCGTCACCTGTCGTTGGCGATTGGTTCGCTCAACGGAGCTTGGCCCCGTTCCGGGTTGTGTTGTAACGAGACGATCAAGCGTGACCCAGCCAAGTTTTGACGAAGGCACAACCATTCGGCTAAGGCCTTCGACGTCAGTTCTGAAGCTGTTTATCGCCCGGACCCGTACTTCATATTGATCCGTGCCCTGGTTGAACGTCGTCGCCTCCTGGCCTGCAACAAGCGTATTCAACGCCTGCGAAACATCGCCGACGCGAACGCCCAGGTCTGCCGCAACCTGCCGATTAACCTGAAGCTGCACCTCCGGTTTTCCGGCGATCAGCGTTGAATCTACGTCCACCGCATCCGGGATCGTCCGCATCTTCTCCAGGATCCTCTCCGAATATTCTTCGAGCTTTTTCAGATCGGGCCCGGCGATCAAAAATTGAACGTTCGCGTTGCGAAAACCGCCGCCGGAAAAGGCCTGTACCTGTTGAACGCCGGTTCTCAGCTCGCCGGCAAATGGCGTAAGCAGGTCGCGCGTGTCCGACATTATCTCTTCCTGCGATTTCGCACGTTCCCCTAGATCCGTTAGCTTTACATAAATCGTTCCGGAATTTACCACCTGCTGCTGGCCTCCGCCGATCGTCACAAGAGTATCGGTAACGCCCGGCAATTTTCTGATCTCGGCCGCGATGCGTTCCATTCTTAGCGATGTTTCGCCGAGACTTGAGCCTTCGGGTGCGCGAACCGAGACCTCGAATTGCGATTGGTCATCCACCGGCAAGAAGTTCTTTCCAACGAAATAAAATAGCGGAATTATCGCCAAGAAAACGACGATGCAAAGCGTAACAATTACCCAGCGGTGCGACATTGCAAACCGCAGCATCGCCGTGTAGCTGTCGAGCACATGGCGAAACCAACCCGACTCTTTTGAGTGGCCCTCGCGGGTGCCGGGTTCGAGATTTTTGCCCAGCGTCCCGTCTTCTTCAACGTCGCTTTTGAACGCTTCGTCTTCCGGTACCGCCGCATTCTTGGGGCGTTTTATCAGACGTGCCGCCAGCATCGGCGTTAGCGTAAACGAAACGATCAGCGAAACCCCGACCGCGAACGACGCCGTCAATCCAAAGCTCGACATAAAGCGGCCGACGATGCCCTGCATAAATCCGATCGGCACGAACACAGCCATCAGCGAAAGCGTCGTTGCGAGCACGGCCAGGCCGATCTCACGCGTTCCTTCGATCGCCGCCTGGAACGGGTTCATTCCTTTTTCTTCGACAAAGCGATAGATGTTCTCAAGCACTACGATCGCGTCGTCGATAACAATGCCGACCATCAGCGTCAGCGAAAGCATCGTGATCGAATTGAGCGTGTAGCCCATCGCGTACATCAATGCGAACGTCGAAATGATCGATGTCGGGATGGCAAGCGACGCGATGAAGGTCGAACGGAAGCTCCAAAGGAAAAGAAAAACAACGATACAGGCGAAGAGCGACCCGAGGATCAAATGTTCCTCAAGCGCGCCTACGGCATTCTCGATAAAGATCGAGTTGTCGCCGATCACGCGCATCTGAAAACCCGGCGGCAAGGTCGGTTCGATCTCGCCGAGTCGTTCCTTGATCGCGCGTGCGACAGCGACCGTGTTCTGCCCGGACTGCTTTGAAACGACGAGGGTTACGGCCGGCTGTCCGTTCAATCGGCCTTCGGAGCGTATCTCTTCCGCGCCGTCTTCAACATAGCCGATGTCCTTTACCTTTACAGCGTAATCACCGCGCGTCGCGACAACCAGCTCGCTAAATTCTTCCGGTTTCTTGATCTTCCCGATCGTCCGGACGGCCGTTTCTTTTTGGCCTTCGTCGAGCCGACCGCTCGGAAATTCGATGTTCTGTATTCGCAGTGCAGCCGCAACTTCTGCGGCGGTAACGTTATAAGAACGCATCTTGTCCGGATCGACCCAGACATTTATTTGACGTTCCTGCCCGCCGATTATCGTTATCTGCCCGACGCCGTTTATGGATTCGATCCGTTCCTTGATCTGCTTCTTCGCAACCTCTGTTACTTCACGCAGAGCGGTCGGCGCGGATACGGTTATCCGAAGCACCGGAGCGGCGTCAGTATCAAATTTTAGTACTGTAGGCCGCTCGGCCGTCACCGGTAGATTTGGAATTACCTGTTGAACCTTCTGCTGAACTTCGTTGAATGCGATCTCAACATCCTTCTCCAGGACGAACTGAACAAAGACCTGCGAAATGCCTTCAAGCGAAGACGAACGCAGTTCGTCAATGCCGCTGATCGTATTCACGGCCTCTTCGATCTTTTCGGTTATCTCGGTCTCAACTTCTTCAGGCGAGGCACCGGGATTTACGACCGTGACGGTCAGCGTCGGAAAATCGATCTTTGGAAATAGATCGACACCAAGGCTGAGAAACGAGAACGCCCCGACCACCACGAGCGACAAGATCAGCATCGTGGCAAAAACCGGCCGCTTAACACAAACTTCTGCTAACCACTGCATAACTTCTTATTAGTTCAAAGTTTCAAGTTCAATGTTCAAGGTTCCCTTTTGAAACTTGCCGCCTCTTAATTCTGATCCCTGAAGGTATCGCATAAATCCGCTGATCAAGCGGCTCGTATCTACTAATCTTTCGCTAATTGTCTTGAACGTCGCTTCATCAATGTATTCCTGATCAAGAGCAACATAGAGTTGAGACCTGACTTCGCCACACGATCCCTTTGCAATTGCCAAGAACTGGAGAAACTCCTTATTCCCGTCGCGCTCAAAACCCTCCGCAATGTTTGAGATGATCGATACGACGGCTCTCCGCATTTGATTGCACAACGCAAAGTCCTTGCAAAACGGATCGCGACGTGACGCTTCGTAAACCAACTTTGCCGCCTCACGCCCCGACTTCCAACTCTCAATATCTTCAAACCGCTCGATCTTAGCCATCACTTTCTGCAAACTTTGAACTTTGAACTTTGAACCTTGAACCTTGAACCTTGAACTATTGCCTTACGAACACGCCGTCGCTCAACTGACTGACATTCGTGACCGCGACCAGGTCGCCTTCTACGAGTCCACGCTTTACCTGTATCTTGTCGTTCTCAAGCAGCCCAAGTTGGACGATAACCTCGCGGGCGGCACCGTCTCTGATCACAAAAACACTGTTCGTGTCGCCTATAGTCTTCAAGGCAGTTACAGGGATCATTACGGCCGGTTCAGCCTCGGACTGTGTGATCCGCACGGTCGCGAATTGGCCCGGTTTCAAGAGTCCGTCAACGTTCTGAACTTCGGCCTCTACATTCAAGACACGAGTCGTCGGATTAAGAGCCGGTGCGATCCGGACGACCGTTCCGGCAAACTTCCTGTCGGGATACGCGGTCACCTGGATCGAAACGCCTTGTCCGGTCGCGACCTTGCCGACGTTTGCCTCCGGGATATCGATCTTTACGCGAAGCGTCGATGTGCGAACAATGGTTGCAAGCTTTGCGTTCGGTGTGTTGGGGGAAATAAATTCGCCGACGTCGGCATTCCGTTCGGATATAAATCCGCTGATCGGCGAAAGTACAATAGTGTCCGAAACGGCCTTTTGCGCCGCATCTACCTGTGTTTGCGCCGTTACGACCGCGGCCCGCAACGGTCCCGCCGCCGCGCGAGCGGTTTCTACCGCAGAACGTGCCGTATCTATTGCCTTGATCGCGACCGCCGCGTTCGAACGGGCCTCGTCTAATTGGCCCAGCAGGCTGTCTCGCTGCGCCCGTCGCTGATCGTAGCTCGCCCGCGAAACATCGCCGGTGGCGAGCAGCCTTTCGGCACGCGTAAGCTCCTTCTCAGCCAACATTAACTGCGCAGTGATCGATTTGACCTGCGAAAAATCCTTTATTAGAAAAGTTTGCCCATCGGTAACGCCGAGCCGCGCCTGCGTCTGCCGCAGGTTTGCAATAGCCTGTTCGACACTCGCTTCGGCCTGTTGGACCGATTGCCGCGTCTGCTCAAGCTGTGCACGCGCCTGCTCCAGCCTAATGTTCGCATCGCGCGAATCAAGCCGCACCAGCACGGCTCCCTGCTGAACATAGCTGCCGATGTCGAAATTGACTTCCGTGATCTTTCCTCCGACCGCCGGTGCCACGTCCGACTGCGCATCGCTTGCCAGGTTACCGGTCGCCTCGACATACGTCGGTATATTCACAAGCGTCGCCGGTGCGGTCGTCACCTCAACGGAGGTCGCCGCTTGATTCGCGTTAGCATTTTCCTCGGCAGACCGCCCGCAGCCGGCCGCGACCGCCGCTGCAAACATTGCCAATAGGCTAAGTGTTCTTTCAACTCTCATCGTGTTCATTGCGCCCGAAGATTAACGGGCAGATATCTATTTACGAATTCCGTTTACTAAAATTTCCGCAAAATTTCGCGCCGCCACTTCGTTTGTAATATCGAGCAGCTTTCGCTCTTTATCCCATAAAATGTTGTTTAGCGAATGGTGGATCAGCATTCCCATAAACGCCCTTACAGCTACACGCGGATTTAAGTCACGCATTGCGCCTGCCTGTTGCCGTTTCTCGATATAGCCGCCGATAAAATCATATAGCCGCGATATAAATCCGTGGACGAACTCTCGGGCCAGATCGTGATCCTCAAGTGCCGAATAGAACACAAGCCGCATAAAATCCTGATCGGCGTGGTGTTTTTCGAGTGCACGCAGGGCAAGCTGATAAAAGACCTCAACATCTTCTTCACGTCCCATCGCGGCGAGAAGTTCTAGGTTTCCTTCCCACGGGAACTGATGTTCGCCGCCCTCGCAGACCTTGCTGTGCAGGATCGCCTCGTATAGGTCGTCCTTGGACGCAAAATGGCGAAAGATTATCGCTTCCGAAACTCCCGCCGCCTCCGCTATCTTCTTCGTCGTTGTACCGCTAAAGCCATTTTTTGAGAACAGCTCCACGGCGGTGCGGATTATTTGCTCCCGGCGTTCGTCTCCGCTCATACGGCCGCCTTTATCGCAATTGAATGGATCTCTTAACAAAATGCTCCTTTTTGACTACAAGTAAGTGCTTACTAACTTACGAAACGCTAGATTCTCATTTTCAAAATTAGCTTGTCAAGCGCAAACTGCCGGTCAGAACCGAGAGCGATAGCGACTGGGCATCCGGGTCATGACCGGCGGCGATAGCGACTGGGTGAGCCGAATACCAGAACATTTTCCGCCGTAATTTCGTTACAACTATAGATCCGGCGGTTTCATCTGAGAACGCGTTCGGCCGATGCTATGTTAGAATTCGGCCAAAAAGGAGAAAAATGTTATGTCGGAATTTGAAGCAGAAGTAAAAAAAGCAGAAAAAGAATTGGAGCAGAGCTTGGTCGCCGTCGAAAAAGATCCGTTCGGCGAAGCTCAGCAGGACGAGTTTTTAGGAGATATAAAAATGCAGGCACAGGAATACGGCCAAAAGTTTCAGGACGCAGCCGCCAAGGCTAAAGATTTCGCAAGCGAAAATTTCGCTTACGCACAGGACAAATTCACAGAACTTTCAAACAAAGACCCGAAAGAGCTGATCGAGGACGCAAAGGAATTCGCACGACAGAAACCGGGCCAGACCATTCTCATCTCAGCCGGCATCGGCCTGCTGATCGGCTGGCTGATAAAAGGCCGCAGATAACCACGATTCAACTCATTCCAAATAAAAAGGCGAGCCCAGTAATTGGTTCGCCTTTATACTATTTGACACGCTTTCTTTTTCTCTCCGGTTAATTGTTTTCTTTGAGTTGGATAAAGCTCTTAGTTAATTTGGCTGTGAGTTACGTTCGGAAATACGCTTTTGAATCATCTCAAGTTTAGCCGCAACGTTCTCTAAAATATAAACATTCTTCGTAGAAGCAAGCTTTTCATACTCTGACTTAGCTTTTTCAAGTTCGCCCTTCGCATAGTAGATACCAGCCAGCTCAAATATTGCTGATTCCGAATACTCTGTGTAAGGAAAATCTGCAACGAACGACTCCAATTTTTGGATTCCATTATCCTCTTTCCAAACCCATTCGTAGTTCGCACCTCCTTTAAATTGTGAGAGATGTTCGTAAGCTTTACGATCTTCACCGCTCGGCATCTTTATCGAAACTTGTATCCAATTCGACTCAATATCAGATCTGCCCTTCATTTTGAGGGTAAATTTGATTCTGTAAAAGCCAGTTTCTAAAAATATCTCATTAGATCTTCGTAGCTTTACTGCCCGACTAATAGTTTTGAGTTCATCTTTTTGATTTTCATACAAACTAGAGCGCGGTAAAATTGGCAAATATTGAGGCGGTTCCATTGTTGGCTCAAGAACACCAACATCATGGATTGAATTATCATGTTCGACCGAGATCAACACTTCATGTAGAAACTGCGGTTCGGGATAATCGATCGGGAAGATAGCCGTAAAATTCACATATGCTGGTTCACCCAGATAATATTCACTTTTATTGAATTCTGCCTTAAAAGATATTTTCGATTCATTGATGCTCGCCCTAATGATACTTTCTACGACAAAAAAACTAGCGGATATGAATAACCCGGCAATCAATAACTGTTTCATATACTTGCTCCTTAAGTTGAGTTAACGTCCGGGACTCGAAACACGTCTTCGAATAATATTTAGATGCTCAGGATGAAGAAAATAGTCGAAAGACTGGCTCGGTAAATGTGGATAATCCATAAGATTATAGGCCGAAGGCCTGGTTGGCGTTAATGTCGCAGGATCTCTGTTATCACCCAACAGGCCAAGCTGGTGCCCTATCTCATGTGGAACTGTTGTTCCTAAGTTATCAATCATGGTACCGATACGTAGAAACGACCTCCTTGTATCCTGCATCGCCTCTTGATAGATTAGTGCTCCCTCAAAACCAATTGGAAAAACGGAACACGCGATTCCAGCACATTGAGATCCTTGAAAACAATCACATAAATTAACAATAGGGATGCCTGATGGACCTTCTCCAGACAATGTTGCCGATTCACCGTCACCGTCCTTGTTCTTATCGCCCTGATATGCGACTAACAGATAAACAATCCAAAAACTGTCACTTTCAGCGGCTCCAGAATTCCGATTAGCGTTTAAGGTATTGTTAACATCCGCGTCTAATATATTCAGTTCAAAGTCAAGATTTGCTTGATTGTAACCAGCTTGTTCGGCCCAAGCATATTCGGGTCGCAGATATGCGTCGCCAAAAACATTTTTTCTCTTACCATTTTCATATAATCCATCTTCGGCCATCACATATCTAAAACTTTCGGGAAGTCGTACAAAAGTTTCATTGGCATCTCCGTCAACAAGTACATCATCTGCATTAAAATCGTCATCATCGTATAGAACAAAAGACTTTCCTGGACTTGTTTTTGCAGCTACCCCATCGACATTTCTTAGCACCACAGCCATTGGCGTGTTATCCCGAACAACATAATGCCGCTGATCTATGACAATACGCCCATACATAAAGCGTCCGTCGTCGATTTGCTGACCGGAACCCGGGGATAGGAAAAGAACTGTTGCATCGGGCAGGCAAGGCACGGGCGTGGGTCCTGGACCAGGCGTAGGGATTGGAGTCGGTGTAGGCCCGGTAGTCGAACAGTTTCCTGGAAGCAAAGCAGTACTCGTGACTGTTCCCGTCACCCTATTGTTGGTTCCGACATTGCCCATCGAATCCACCTCTATGTGCAGGCGGCGCCAAACGGTTAGAATATCGGTGCGGCAGGATTTGTTGCCTACATATGCCCATTCGCATTCATTGTCCG